>CALRJO020000046.1:0-23312 GCA_943367565.1 Brevundimonas vancanneytii | reverse complement strand
GGTGCGTTGCGTGGTCTTGACCGGGGCCGGGCGGGCGTTCTCGGCGGGCGGCGACCTGAAGGCGATGAAGGACCGGCGCGACATGTTCGCCGGGTCGGGCGCCGAGATCCGCGAGCGCTATCGCCGGGTGGTGCACCGGATCGTGCGCTCGCTGTACGGGCTGGAGGTTCCGCTGATCGCGGCGGTGAACGGGCCGGCCATGGGGCTGGGCTGCGACATCGCGGGGCTGGCGGACATCCGCATCGCCTCGGAGACGGCGACGTTCGGCGTGCCGTTCCTGAAGCTGGGCATATTGCCGGGCGACGGGGGCGCCTGGCTGATGCCGCGCAACATCGGCTATGCGCGGGCGGCGGAGATGCTGTTCACCGCCCGGGTGCTGGACGCGGCGACGGCGCTGGAATGGGGGCTGGTCAGCCGGGTGGTCGCGCCGGAGCGGCTGATGGACGAGGCGATGGAGATCGCCGGGGATGTGGCGTCGCGCGCGCCCCAGGCCTTGCGCATGACCAAGGCCCTGCTGCGCCAGGGCCGGGACGCGACCTTCGACCAGATCCTCGAGATGACGGCGTCCATGCAGGCGCTGGCGCACCTGACGGACGACCATCTGGAAGGCGTGACGGCGGCGTTGGAGAAGAGGCCAGCGGATTTCACCGGCCGCTAGGGCGCAATCCGAAGGTCAGGGCGCACATGGCGAGGCAGACGAGGCTGGAGGCGGCCAGGGCGGCGTAGGGCGAGACGTCCAGGGCGAAGGCGTAGGCGGCGGGGGCCAACGCCTGGAGGTAGCGCGCCGGCGTCAGCAGCAGCGCCTGCCGCGCCGCGTATCGTTCCGGCCCGAAGACGTGCAGCGGGAGGACGCCGGACGCCACGGACAGCAGGCCGTTGCCCGCGCCCTGCCCCACGGCGAGCAGCGGGGCCAGACGGGCGCCGCCCCACGCCGCCAGCCCCGCTCCCAGCGGATGGAACAGGCAGGCGAGCCGGACCGTCGCCACCGGATGCGACCGGTGCAGGACCACGAGATCGAACAGACGCGCGGCGATGGCGCTGGCCGCCATCAGTCCCGCGGCCCAGGCGGCGTGCTCGGCGCCGAGGCCCAGCTGGCCCAGCAGGCGAGGCAGGTGCGCGCCCATGGCGGTGGCGACGAGCCAGCCCCCGGCGAAGACGGCGGCGATTTGCACCATGCGCCGGTCCCATCGGATGGGCTCCAGCGCGGCTTTCGTCGTCGTGGCGGCATGGCGCCGCGGCAGGACCGCCAGGGTGAGCGGAAGGCACAACGCCAGATGGGCCAGCGCCCAGAGGGCGCAGGCGACGCGCCAGTCCCACGCCTCGATCATCAGGCGGCTGGCGGGCCAGCCGAGACCGCCGCCCAGCGCGCCGACCAGCGAGACGGCGGTGATCGAGCGACGGGCCGCCGCGCCGTGCAGCTCGACCAGGATGGCGAAGGCGGTCCCGTAGAGGCCGATGGCCATGCCGATCCCCAGGGCCGCGACGCCGGCGATCAGAACGACGGCGGACGGCGACAGGGCCATCGCCAGCAGGGCCGCGGCGAAGGCGAGGTGCGCCCATGCCTGCACGCGTCGCCCGCCGCGGCGTTCGATCCATCGCCCCGCCGACGGCGAGAACACCGCCGAAATCAGGAAGGCGGCGGAAAGGGCGGCGAAAAGGGCGGATGGCGCGAGTTGCAGCGTCCGCGCCATCGGATCGGCGAGGACGCCCAGCAGATAGTAGCTGGAGGCGAAGGCCACGACCTGGCCCAGGCCGAGGACGGGAACGATCAGACGGGCGCGCAGGGACATGGGGCGGAATCGCCGGATTGCGCCCGGCCCGGAAGCGACATATCGAGCAATGCATGTTCAAAAACCTCACACCCCGGACGGCCCTGCCCTCGCTGAATGCGCTACGGGCGTTCGAGGCGATGGGGCGAACCGGCTCGGCGACCCGCGCGGCGGCGGAGCTGAACGTCACTCACAGCGCGATCAGCCGGCAGGTGAAGGCCCTGGAGACGGCATTGGGGGTTCGGCTGTTCGAGGGGCCGAAACATCAACTGCGTCTGACCGCCCGGGGCGAGGCCTTGCGGGCGGGGCTTGGGGCCGGCTTCGACACCCTGACGGAGGCGGTGCGCGCGGCGCGAGACGTCGCCGAGGTTCATCTGGCGATCCATCAGAGTCTGGCGGTCAAATGGCTGATCCCCCGCCTCGGCGCCTTCGAGCGGGATTGTCCGGGCATCGCCCTGCATCTTACGGACCTGGCGCCGACAGCGACCCGGCAGCGCGGCGCCGACCTGATGGTCCGCTTTCTGGACGGTTTCGCGTTGAACGACGCGGGGGTGGAGCGGCTGGCGGAAAACCGGATCGGTCTGGTCTGCACCGCAGCGCTCGCGGCCGGCGATCTGTCCTCGGCCCCCCGGCTGGCAGCCCGCACCCGCGCGAACGCCTGGGCGGAATGGTCGGGTTTGACGGGTCACGCCGAGCCTCGCGGGCCGATCCGCACCCTGACCCATCTGCATTTCGTGCTGGACGCGGCCTCGGCGGGACTGGGGGCCGCGGTGCTGCCGTGGATCATCGCGGCCGAAGACATCGCCGCGGGTCGGCTGGTCGCGCCTTTCGGTTTCGCCGCCGACGGCGGGGGCCTGGCCGCGATCCGGAGCGGCGGGGAAACCGGGCGGGCGGCGCGAACCGTGATCCGCTGGCTCGGTGAACAGGCTCAGGCGACGGCGCGAGCGGCCGCCTGACCTGACCCGAGCGCCTACCCCGCTTGGGCCGGCGCGCGCATCGAGCGATTGGCCGGAACGCCGACGGCGGCGGCGCGGGGGGCGCCGGCGGTCTCGCCGGGCTTCATGAATTTCACCAGCACCCGCTGACCGATCAGCAGGGGGGCGTCGCCGGCGGTGACGACCACCTCGATGACGCGTTCGTCCGAACGCTGCGAGGGGTCGTCCGAGGCCAGCTTGCGGGCGCCGAAGACGGCGGCGCGCCGCAGGACGGTTCCGACATAGACCTTGGACGGATCGCCCTCGGGGGTGATCTCGACGGCCTGGCCGTTGGCGACGTTGGGGATGTCGCTCTCGACGATCTCGGCGCGGGCGATACGGGGGGCGTCAGGCTCGAGGTCGAACATGTTGGACACGTTCAGGGTCGAGGCGCCGGCGCCGGGGTTGGCGTAGCGGCGCACGATGCGGCCGTTCTGCGGGGCGCGGATCACCGTCAGTTCGACATTGTAGGCGGCCTGGTCGCGGCGGGCGCGGGCGGTCTGGACGGCCGCCTGCTGCGAGCCGAGCCGGGCCTGGGCCTGGGCGATGGCGTCGCGGGCCTGGTCCATGCGCTGGGCGGCGACGAAATTCGTGGCCACAAGCTGCTGCAGGCGGTCGTGCTCGCGCTGGGCGGTGCGGATATCAACCTGGATCAGACGCAGCTGGCTTTCGGCCTGGGCGACGTCGGCGTTGGCGCTCTGCAGGGCCAGTCGGGGCTCGTCGTCTTCCTGACGGGCGAGGATCTGGCCGGCGACGACGCGGTCGCCTTCCTGGACCAGAACTTCCCGCACCACGCCGCCGCGGCGGGCCGCGATCTGGATGATGCCGCCCTCGACGTCGACCTTGCCGTTGGCGATGGCCGCATAGGGGCTTTCGACCCGCGTGGCCGCGGCCTTTTCCTCCTCGGCCTTCTTCGCCTTGCCGGCGTTCTGCATGAAGACGAAGCCGACGATGACGACAACGATCAGCACGAGGCCGATCCAGAGCCATTTGTTCTTGAAGATGGCGGGCATGGCGTAGTTCCTGAGGCGGTTCAGTGCGACGCCAGCGTGGCGTCGGGATTGGGGATGCGACGCTGATCGTCGATGATCACGCCGTCTTCGATCTTGATGACCCGGTCAGCCCATTCCTCGAGGCGAGGATCGTGGGTCACGCAGATCACGGCGGCGCCATGTTCGGTGGCGGCGCGGCGCAGCAGGCGGATGACGATCTGGCCGTTCTCGCCGTCGAGGGCGGAGGTCGGTTCGTCGGCGAACAGGATCTGCGGATTCTTGGCCAGGCAGCGGGCGATGGCGACGCGCTGTTTCTCGCCGCCGGACAGGGCCGAGGGCCGCTGATGCAGGCGCGGGCCGAGGCCGACCTCCTCGAGGGTCGCCTTGGCCTGCCGCCGGGCGTCGCCCTTGGACAGGCCCTGGAATTTCAGCACCACCTCGACCTGTTGCAGGGCGGTCAGGGCGGGGAAGAGGTTGAAGCCCTGGAAGATGAAGCCGCAGTTGTCGAGGCGGAATTTGTCGATCTTGCCGGACGACAGTTTCCACAGGTCATCGACGTCGAGCGTATCGACCCGGCCCTCTTCCGGGCGCAGCAGGCCGGACAGGGCGGCGATCAGGGTGGACTTGCCCGAGCCGGACGGTCCCATGACCATGGTCAGGTCGCCGTGGCGGGCGTCGAAGTCCACGCCCTTCAGCACCTCGACGAAGGCCTTGCCGGACTTGAACCGCTTGACCAGGCCCTTGGCCTCGATGGCGAAGTCGCCGTGCTTGCCGTGCGTTTTCGTCGGGCTCATCGCAGCAGGTCCGCCGGTTGGCTGTTCTTGAGGATGCCGAGCGACAGCAGGCCCGAGAGCATGGAGATGACGACCAGCCCCCCGCCGACGATGACCAGCAGGATGGGCGGCAGGGAGATGATCACGGCGTTGGCCGCCGCGAGCATCTGCACCAGCAAGGTCAGGCCGATAGCGGCGGCGACGCCGACGAGGCCGACCCAGAAGCTGAGCTCCATGACGATGCGGTTCAGCGATCCCATGCCGACGCCGAGGGCCCGCAACGAGGCGAACTCCTTGATATTGGCCATGATGGCGCCGCGCAGGGTCTGCCAGGTGATGGCCACGCCGATGATGGTGCCCAGCACCACACAGCCGCCGATGATGATGACGAGGATGCCCTCTTCGAACATGGCGCTGGCGTTGGCGTCGGCCAGTTCCTGGCGCGTCCAGGCCTTGTACTGGCCGTTGCCCATCCGATTGAGTTCCGCGGCCACGATTTCGGCCCGGGACGGATCCTGCAGCGCGACCATCAGGGGACCCACCCGGGGACTGCTTTCGTTGGTCTGGCCCAGCATCCGCATGGTGTCGCGGGACATGACGATGTTGGCCTGCATCATGTTGGGATAGCCGCGCAGGACCGCCGCCACGGTCACGGTCTGACCATTGTACAGGGCCTTGTCGCCGAGCTTGACGCCGAGCTGCTTGAGGGCGGTTTCGTCGATGGCCACCGTGTACGGCTGACGCAGCGCCTCGACGAGCTCGTCCGAATAGTCCGTTGGAATAGTGACCGCGTCGGGCATGGTGTCGATGACGCTGGCCTGGACGAACTGCTGACGGGGCGCGCCCATCTTGGCGCGGTCGGCCTGCGACATGGTCGGGTCCACATCCTTGACCGACTGGAACGAGCCGCCGTTGCCGGCCAGGGGGCGCACCTCGCGCACCTCGTTGTGATTGTGAACCAGGGGGATGAAGCGGCGCGGCACGCCGGACGGCCCGCCCATCAGGTTCTTGGCGCCGGGCTGCATGACGATGATGTCAGCGCGCGACCGTTCGATCGTCGCGGTGAAGCCCTTGCCGATGCCGATGAAGACGCCGGTCATGGCGAGCACCAGCAGGCCCGACAGCGCCAGGGCCATGACGGCGGCCATATAGCGGCGCCACTCATAGAGAAGGGTTGAAAGTGCGAGCGACATGGAAACGGAAAGACCCCTGACGTTGACCGCTATCTGACGATGCAAGGGAGCGGGGCCAAGTTAAATCGGGGTAAGGCGATCAGGGTTACGCTGGCGCCGAGCCTGCCGCGAGGCGATGGACGGACATCGTTCATCGGGTCTATGCAGTGTGCAACAGGCGGCGACGTCCGCCGACCCCCGGGAGAATTCGCAGAATGTCGCTTCGTTCGCTTCGCGCCGCCTTTTCGGCGACCGCCTCGATCGCCGCCGTCGCCGGCGTGCTGGCCATCATGGCCGCGCCAACCACCGCCCGCGCCGATGAGGGCATGTGGACCTTCGACAATTTCCCGATCCAGACGGTGAACGACAAATACGGCACCCGGATCGACCAGGCGTGGCTGGACCGGGTTCGCAACGCCGCCGTCCGCATCCAGGGCTGTTCGGCGTCCTTCGTCTCCGATGAAGGCCTGATCCTGACCAACTGGCACTGTGTCGTCGGCTGCGTGCAGGAACTGTCCACGCCCGAGCAGGACTTTGTGAAGAACGGCTTCCTGACGGCCAACCGCGAGGAGGAGCGGCGTTGCCCCGGCCAGACCGCCGAGGTGCTGGTCGACATCGTCGATGTGACCGACCGGGTGCTGGGCGCCGGGGCCGGGCTGGAAGGCGCGGCCTTCAACGCCGCCCGCACGGCCGAGACCAACGCCATCCAGACCGAGGCCTGCGCCGGCGACCCGAAGTTCAACTGCCAGGTCATCAGCTTCTACCGCGGCGGCCGTTTCGCCCTGTACAAATTCCGCCGTTATGAGGACGTCCGGCTGGTGTTCGCGCCGGAAAACCAGGCGGCCTTCTTCGGCGGCGACCCCGACAATTTCAACTTCCCGCGCTACGCCCTCGATGCCGGCTTCCTGCGCGCCTATGAGGACGGCCGTCCGGTGGAGAGCCCCGGCTTCCTGCGCTGGAACCCGAACGCCCCGGCCGAGGGCGACCCCGTTTTCGTGGCCGGCAACCCCGGCTCGACCTCGCGCCTGCTGACCATGAGCCAGCTGGAACGGCTGCGCGACCAGCAGCTGCCGGTGATGCTGATCCAGACCTCGGAGCTTCGCGGCCGTCTGCTGGAGTATTCGCTGACCGGAGACGAGGCCAAGCGGGTGTCGTTCGATCCGGTCTTCGGTCTGGAGAACAGCTTCAAGGTCTATTACGGCCAGCAGGGCGCCCTGACCGATCCGGCCTTCATGGCCGCCAAGCGGGAGGCCGAGGCCGAGCTGCGCGCCCGCGTCGCCGCCGATCCGAACCTGGTGCAGCAGATCGGCGACCCCTGGACCGACCTTGAGCGCGTTCAGGCGACCGCGCGCGATCTCTACCTGCCGGTCCGCCAGCTGGAGCAGGCGGCCGGCGGCGGTTCGACCCTGTACCAGATGGCCCGGAGCATCGTGCGGGCGTCGAAGAACACGGCGATGACCGAGGCGCAACGCGCCCGTCTGGTCGCCGCCGTCGGCGCCGAGACCCCCATCGCGATCGACATGGAGGAGATCCGCCTGCGCTACTGGCTGTCCAAGACCCGCGAGTATCTGACGGTCGACCATCCGGACGTGAAGGCGATGCTGGGCCGCGAGAGCCCGGAAGGCCTGGCCGAGCGGCTGATCTCGGGCACCCGGATGGCGGACGCCGCCTTCCGCGCCCAGGCCGCGACGATGACGACCGAAGAACTGGCCGCGGCCGATCCTCTGCTGGCCTTCATCATCGCCAATGACGCCGCCGCCTCGGCGATCGGCGCCCGCTGGGCCGCCGAGGTCAACGCCCCGACCGCCCGCGCGGCCGAAAAGGTCGCCCAGGCCCGGTTCGCGGTCTACGGCACCAACCAGTATCCGGACGCCACCTTCTCGCTGCGCCTGTCGTACGGCCAGGTCCAGGGCTGGACCCATCGCGGCGTCACCGTGCCGCCGTTCACCTATATGGGCGGCCTGTACGAGCGGGCCACCGGCGCCGAGCCGTTCAACGCGGCCCAGGCCTTCATCGACAACGAAAGCCGGGTGAACAAGGACACGGTCTATGACTTCGTCTCGACCAACGACATCATCGGCGGCAACTCGGGCTCGCCCGTGATCAACGCCGACGGCGAGGTGATCGGCACGGCGTTCGACGGCAACATCCATTCGCTGGGCGGGTCGTTCGGCTATGACGGCGCGCTGAACCGCACAGTGTCGGTGTCGACGGCGGCCATCACCGAAGCCTTGCGCAACATCTATCCGAGCCCGGCGCTGCTGGAAGAGCTGGGGGTGCGGTAGGACTCAGCGGTCTCCCTCCCCCTCCGGGGGAGGGTGGTCGCGAAGCGACCGGGTGGGGACGGCTTCGCGCGGCAAGCGCCGGTATTCGCGTCGCCGAGCCCCTCCCACCCCGTCGCCGCTGCGCGGCGACATCCCTCCCCCGGAGGGGGAGGGAGAATGATCTTGTGGAGATACCCATGCGTCACCTCACAGCCGCCGCTTCATTCGCTGTCCTCGCCTTCGCCGCCTCGAGCGCCAGCGCCGAGGAAGGCATGTGGACCTTCGACAACTTCCCCATCGCGCGGGCCAACGCCACCCTGGGGACTAGTATCGACCAGGCCTGGCTGGACCGGGTGCGGTTGAGTTCGGTCAAGTTCGGCGGCTGTTCGGCGGGGATCGTCTCGGCCGAGGGGCTGGTGATGACCAACAATCACTGCGTCTCCACCTGCGTGGCCAATCTGTCGACCCAGGCGGTCAACTATGCCGAGACCGGTTTCACCCCGCGCAGCCGCGAGGAAGAGCTGAAATGCCCCGGCGGGACGGCGGAAATCCTGACCGACATCGCCGACATCACCGAGCGGATGCATGCGGCCGGCGCGGGGCTTGAAGGCCAGGCCTTCACCCGGGCGCGCGACGCCGAGGCGGGCCGGATCGAGCAGGAGGCCTGCGGCGGCGACCCCGGCAAACGCTGTCAGGTGGTCAGCCTGTACCGGGGCGGCCAGTTCAAACTCTATACCTACAAGCGGTATTCGGACGTGCGTCTGGCCTGGGCGCCCGAGGACCGGGCGGCGACCTTCGGCGGCGATCTGGACAATTTCAGCTTCCCCCGCTTCTCCATCGATGCGGCCTTCATCCGCCTCTATGAGAACGACGCCCCGGCGGCGACGCCGACCCATTTCGTCTGGAACGCCTCGCAGCCGGTCGAGGGCACGCCGGTGTTCGTCTCGGGCAGCCCCGGCGCGACCCAGCGGCTGCTGACCCAGGACCAGCTGTTCACCATCCGCGACGTGGTCCTGCCGATGGACCAGCTGCTGGCCTCCGAGTTGCGCGGGCGGCTGATCCGTTATTCGCAGGAGGGCGAGCGGCAGGCGTTCGAGGCCATGGACCCGATCTCGAGCATCGAGAACACCTACAAGCGCGGGCGCGGGCGGATGGCGGCCCTCGTCGATCCGGCGTTCATGGCGGCCCGCGCCGGGGCCGAGGCTGACTTCCGCGGCCGCGCCGAGGCCGGAGCCGGCGACGCCAATCCGTGGACGACGCTGAGCGCGGCCCAGCCGGTCGTGCGCGAACTCTACCCCGCCATGGCGCTGCTTGAGGGCGGCACGGGCATGGGCACCACGCCGGTCGCCGGCGGCTCGCAGCTGTTCAGCTGGGCGCGCACCCTGGTGCGCGGGGCGCAAGAGAGGGCGAAGCCTTCCGCCGAGCGCCTGCCCGAGTACGCCGACAGCCGGCTGGCCGGGGTGCAGTCCGGTCTGTTCGCCGAACGGCCGGTCTATCCGGGCCTCGAGCAGGTGCGGATGGAGTGGTGGCTTTCGAAGACCCGGGAATGGCTGACCGTCGATGACCCCCGCGTGCGCGGCCTGCTGGGCCGCGAGTCGCCCGAGCAGCTGTCGGCCCGGCTGATCGAGGGCACGACCCTCGCCGATCCCGCCGTGCGCCGCGCCCTGTGGGAAGGCGGACTGGCCGCCATCGAGGCCTCGCAGGACCCGCTGATCCAATATCTGCTGTCGATCCAGGACGAGACCCGCGCGATCCGGTCGGAGTGGGAGGAGAAGGTCCAGGCGCCGACGGATCGCGCCTCGGAACGGCTCGCGGCCCTGCGGTTCGAGACCTATGGCGACGCCGTCTATCCCGACGCGACGGGCACGCTGCGGCTGACCTATGGCCGGATCGAGGGCACGGATGTTCCGGGCCAGCGCTGGGGTCCCTTCACCACCTTCGACGGGCTGTGGGACCGGGCGACCGGCGCGCCGCCGTTCGACGTGGCCCCGAAGCTGTTGGCCGCGCGCGAGCGGATCGACGGCGACACGGTGATGAACATGGCGGTGTCGTCGGACACCATCGGCGGGTCTTCGGGTTCGCCGGTGGTCAATGCGGCCGGTGAGATTCTTGGGGCCAATTTCGACTCCACCGTCCTGACCCAGCGCAACGCCTATGGCTATGACGTCAACGTCAACCGCTCGGTGATCGTGACCACTGGAGCGGTGACCACGGCGCTGCGCGATGTGTACGGGATGGAACGGCTGGTGCGGGAGTTGGGCGTCCGCTGACGCGGACGGGTGATTGGTGGTTGGTGATTGGTGGCTGGCCGACGCCAGTGCGTCAGCGCGGACAGCGCCCTCCTTTCGCCGCCAGTCGAGCGGCGATCACCAATCACCAACCACCCATCACCTCCCAGCCGCGCGGCTCAGTCAGGGCGCGCCGCCGCCTCCGGAGCGAGCCGCTAGATCTGGCTCATCTTCTGCTGGGCCTTCGAGAAATACTGCCAGCCGGTCCAGACGGTGACGATGGCGGCCAGCCAGATCAGGACATAGGCGAAGGTCTGGAAATGCGGCTGCCATTCCAGCGGCAGGCCGAAGCCGTCCCACAGCAGGACCAGCTGCAGGGCGCCGAGGGCGACCATCTGCAGGACCGTCTTCCACTTGGCCAGCAAGGTGACCGGCAGTTTGACCTTGCCGGCGACGGTCTCGCGCAGGGCCGAGACGGCGAACTCGCGGAACAGAATCAGGCCGCAGGGAATGGCGATCTGCGGCAGGGCGCCCCAGGCCAGGACGCCGAGGATGGCCCCGGTGATCAGCACCTTGTCGGCGATCGGATCGAGAATGGCGCCCCAGCGGGTGGTGGAATGCCAGCGTCGCGCCAAGAAGCCGTCGACCCAGTCGGTCGAGGCCGCGACCACGAAGATGACGAAGGCGGTGCGCCCGAAACGGAACTGGTCGTCCGGGCTCAGATATTCGGACATGAACGGAATACCCTGCGGCGCCGCCCCCGCCAGGATCAGGAACATGATCACCCCGGCGACCAGCCGCAGGCCGGTCAGGATGTTGGGGATGGGGTTGGCGTGGGGATTGGGGGTCATGGGCGCTCCGATACCTCAACGCGATCTGCCACGCTTCGCTCCCTGAAGCGAGATGGTTGGTCCGCCGGCGTCAGGCCAGGGACACGAACTCGCCGTCGCGCAGGGAGCGCAGAACGCCGTCGGCGATGCCGAAATGGACGCCGCTGAGGGCCAGGGTTCCGGCCGCCTCGCGCTCGGCGATCCAGGGGAAGGTGCGCAGGTTCTGCAGCGACAGGCGGACCACCGCCTCCTCGGCCAATTGTTCGGCCTCCTCGGGCGCGCAGGCTTCACAGACGCGGCGCACGACCGGCGCGCCCTGGGCCACCCAGGGGGCGACGAAGTCCTGGCAGTTGTCGGGGGCGCCGTAGCGCATGGCGTTGACCCCGCCGCAGTGGGCGTGGCCCATGACCATGATGCGCGAGACGTTCAGCACCTTGACCCCGAACTCCAGCGCGGCCGAGACGCCGTGCAGATGGCCGTCGGGCTGATAGGGCGGAACCAGATTGGCGACGTTGCGGACCACGAACAGCTGGCCGGGGGCGGTGTCGAAGATCAGGGCCGGGTCGGCGCGGCTGTCGGAGCAGGCGACGACCAGGGTGTGGGGTTTCTGACCTTTCGAGGCCAGCGCCTCATATTCGGCCTTGGCGGCGGGCCAGTGGTCCTCACGGAAACGGCGGTAGCCGGAGAGCAGGGCGTCGCGGGATTCGTCGGTCATGGCTGTGTTTCTAGGCCGGGCTCAGGTTTTGCGGAAGAAGGCATGGATGCGTTCCGCCATCGGCTGGTTGATTCCCTCGACCTTGACCAGGTCGGCGACCGAGGCGCGGCCGACGCCCTTGGCGGAGCCGAAGGCGTGCAGGAGGGCCTTCTTGCGGCCGGGGCCGATGCCCTCGATCTCGTCGAGGGGGTTCTTCTTGATGTCCATCGAGCGGCGGGTGCGGTGGGCGCCGTTGGCGAAGCGGTGGGCCTCGTCGCGCAGGCGCTGGATGTAGTAGAGGGCCGGCGATTTCAGGGGCAGCATGAAGGGCGGCTTTCCGGGCATGAAGAACCGCTCCATGCCGGCGTCGCGGTCGGGCCCCTTGGCCACGCCGACGGCGGTGATGTCGTCCAGACCCAGATCGGCCAGCACGGCCAGCACCTCGGCCAGCTGGCCGGGGCCGCCGTCGATCAGCAGCAGGTCGGGGCGGACCACCTCCTCGCCCGCGTCCTCGTCCTTGACCAGTCGGCCGAAGCGGCGGCGCATGACCTCGCGCATCATGCCGTAGTCGTCGCCGGGGGTCAGGTCCTCGCCGCGGATGTTGAACTTGCGATATTGCGACTTCTGGAAGCCCTCGGGACCGGCCACGACCATGCCGCCGACCGCGTTGGTCCCCTGGATGTGGGCGTTGTCGTAGATCTCGATCCGCTCGGGGCGGGCATCCAGACCGAAGGCCTCGCAGACCTCGTCGAGGATTTTGCCCTGGGCCGAGCCCTCGGCCATCTTGCGGCCCAGGGCCTCGCGGGCGTTGGTCAGGGCGTGGTCGACCAGAGCCTTGCGGTCCCCGCGCCGGGGCTGTTCGATCGAGACGACGCGCCGACCGTCCACGGTCTTTGCCTTCATCGAGAAGGCTTCCTCCAGCAGTTCCTTCTCGTGAGGCAGGACGTTGGCGAGGATTTGCCGGGGCACGGGCCTGTCCTCGTAGAACTGGCCGAGGAAGGCGGCGAGGATTTCGGGGTCGGTGTCCGTCTTGTCCACGCGCGGGAAATAGGCGCGGCCGCCCCAGTTCTGGCCGCCGCGATAGAAGAAGACCTGGACGCAGGCCTGGCCACCCTCGGAGAACAGGGCGAAGACGTCGGCTTCGGCGACGCTGTCGGCGCTGACGGAATTCTCCATGGAGATGGCCGACAGGGCGCGGATGCGGTCGCGGACGCGGGCGGCCTGTTCATAGTCCATGGACTCGGCGGCGGCGCTCATCTCGGCGGACAGGCGGGCGATGACGGCGCGCGACTTGCCCTTCAGGAAGGCCGAGGCCTCGTCGACCAGTCCGGCGTAGTCCTCGAGCGAGATCAGGCCGGTGCAGGGGGCGGAGCAGCGCTTGATCTGGTGCAGCATGCAGGGCCGGGTGCGGGTCTCGTAGACGCTGTCCGAGCAGGAACGCAGCAGGAAGGCCTTCTGCAGGGTGTTCAGGGTCCGGTTCACCGCCCAGGTCGAGGCGAAGGGGCCGAAATAGTCGCCGGGCGTGGTGTGAGCTCCGCGATGCTTCCTGACCTGCGGCGCGCGGTGGTCCTTGCGGATCATCAGTTCGGCGAACGACTTGTCGTCGCGCAGCACCACATTGAAGCGCGGCTTCAGCTGTTTGATGAAGCTGGATTCGAGCAGCAGGGCCTCGGTCTCGGAGGCGGTGATGACCAGCTCCATGGAGCGGGTCAGGGACACCATCAGGCCGATGCGCTGGGTGTGGAAACGGCCCTGGGCGTACTGCAGGATGCGCTTTTTGATGGACCGCGCCTTGCCGACATAGAGGCAGGTCCCGTCCTCGCCGTACATGCGGTAGACGCCGGGCTTGTCCGGCGCCCGGCGGGCCTCGTCGCGGATCAGGTCGGCGGCCTTGAGGGCGTCCGGCGGGCTCGCGGTTTCGGGAATCGGGGCCTCGGTCATCGGGACCGATATAGGCCTAGAAGCGTCGGACCATAAGGACGCCGGCCAGAACCAGGGCGACGCCGGCGATCCGCCCGAGGTTGATCGGGTGCTGCGGCTGCCCGAAGGCGCCGAAATGGTCGAGGATCAGGCCCACCAGCAGCTGTCCCGCGACCATCAGGGTGATGGTCAGGGCGACGCCGAGGCGCGGCACGCCCCAGGCCGCGGCGACGACGAAGATCGCGCCATAGAGGCCGCCGATCCAGATGTACCAGGGCAGGCCGCGCGCCGCCGCGACATCCGGTTTCGCCTGCAGGATCACGGCGAGGATTCCCAGCGCCGCCGTGCCGATGGCGAAGGAGACGAAGGCCGCGTTCACCGGCGAGCCGACGGCGCCCATGAGCTTGGCGTTGGTCGGGGCCTGCAGGGCGGTCGCGCCCCCCGCGAGGACGACGGCGATCATGGCGAAGAGGTTCGGGTTCATGGATTCTCGCTACCAGCTTGTCGAAGGCTCCGCACCGCAGAAGATTTCCCACAGCCGGTCCCGCGTCGCGCGGTGCGTATCGTCCGGCAGGTCGCCCGGGTCGAACCAGCCGATCCCGGCGATCTCGCCGTGGCTGGTGCGGTCGGTCAGGGTGAACCGGTCGATGCGGTAGACCAGCACATGGTCGCCGCGGAAGAAGCGCTCATTGGCGTGGACGCTGACCAGGGTCGGACGACCCTCGACGAGGACGCCGGCCTCCTCGCGCATCTCGCGGGCGAGGGCCTCCTCGCAGGTCTGACCGCGCTCGACGCCGCCGCCGGGCAGCCACCAGCCGTGCAGATAGGTGTGTTTGACCAGCAGAACCCGGCCGTCGGCGTCCACCGCCACCCCGCGCACGCCCAGTGTCATGCCCCGGCTCATCCGCGACCAGGCGAAGAACAGCGGGCGGGTGAAGGGCTCGATCCGGGTGCGCCACGTGGTCATGGGGTGACGATAAGCCGTCGTGCGTTCTTGAACAGCGGGGCGCGGCCCTTTATTGCGGGCGCGCTAAAGGAGCGTTTCCATGCTGGCCCTCTACATCATCCTCGGCTTCGTCGCCGTTCTCGCCCTGATCAATTTCGTCGAGTTCGGCCGGGTTGACTGACGTCTCCGCCCCTGGGCGTGAAAGGGGGCGCGGCGCCGCCCTCGTCACCGGCGGGGCGAAGCGCATCGGCCGGGCGATCTGTCTTGAACTGGCCGCCGCCGGATTCGACGTGGCGATCCATCATCGCGACTCGGAGGCCGAGGCCGCGGAGCTGGCGCGCGAGATCGAGGCGATGGGGCGGCGCGCCGTCAGCCTGTCCACCGACCTCGCCGACGTTATCGCGACCCATGAGCTGATCGGCCAGGCCGGCGAGGCGCTGGGGCCGCTGTCGGTTCTGGTCAACAACGCCTCGGTGTTCGCCGACGACCGGCTGGACAGCATCACCGGCGAGAGCTGGTCGGCGCACATGGACGTCAATCTGCGGGCGCCGGTGCTGCTGGCCCAGGTGTTCGCGGCCCAGGCGCCGGACGGGTCGGCGATCATCAATATTCTCGACCAGCGGGTGTTGAAGCCCGATCCGCGCTTCTTCTCCTACGGCCTGTCCAAATCGGCCCTGTGGGTCGCCACCCGGACCATGGCCCAGGCCCTGGCGCCGCGCATCCGCGTCAACGGCGTCGGACCGGGACCGACCCTGCCCTCGGTGCACCAGACCGCCGCGGACTTCGCCGCCGAGGCCGGGGCCGTACCGCTCCAGCGCCCCGGCAGCCCCGAGGCCGTCGCCGCCGCCGTGCGCTGGCTGGTGGACGCGGACCTTGTGACGGGGCAGATGATCGCCGTCGACGGGGGCCAGCACCTGGCCTGGAAAACCCCGGACATCGTGGAGTAAGCCTTGACCGTCTCGCCCCTGCCCCTCCCCGTCGCCGACAGTCCGCGCCGCGAGGGCCTGGCCGTGTTCGTGCGCGGCCTGCGGATCGAGGCGGGCATCGGCGTGCACGATCATGAACAGGGGCGGCTGCAGTCCCTCGTCATCGATGTGACGCTGGAGCTGGAGCCCGCGCCGGTCGATCGGCTGGCTGACACCATCAACTATGAGACCGTCGCCCAGGCGGCGCACGCCATCACGGCCGAGGGCCATGTCGGACTGGTCGAGACCTTCGCCGAACGGCTGGCCACGGCCTGCCTGAACGACGGTCGGGTGCGGCGCTGCACGGTGCGGATCGAAAAGCCCGGCGCGCTGGACGCCGCCGCCGCCGCGGGCTGCGAGGTGGTTCTGGCGCGCTGAGACGGCTGGCCTGCGCGGTTGCGCCGGCGGCGAGGCGCGGTCATTACTTGGAGCGGACTGAAGGATATCCGATGGCCGAACCCGGCGATCCACCCCCCGAGAAAGACCTTGGGGACGACCATGACGACGACCTGATCGGCTTCGCCTCTCCGGCGTCGCTGGAAGGCCGCATGCGCGAGCCGGAACCCACGCCCGAGCCTGAACAGGAACCCGAAGATGAGCCGCCGGCGCCGGTCGAGGACGACCCGCTTCCGCCGGAGGTTGCTCCGGTCGAGGCCGGCTCGATCTTCGCGCCATCGCGTGAGTTCTCGACGCGTCGGCGCCGGCGCTCCGGCGGAGCCGAAATCCCCGGCGGCGGGATGGGTTTGTACGCCGTCTACGCCCTGATCCTGTTCGCGGTGCCGACCGTGGGCGTGTCGGCGCTGATCGGCCTGTTCGCCGTCACCGGACGGGCGGGACCGGAGGACGACCTGTCGTCGTCGCATTTCGTCTATCAGCAGCGGACCCTGTGGGCCGCGGCGGTGGCGGCGGTGGCCGGGGTGATCCTGCTGGCCGCGCCCTTTGCGCTGGGCGTGCCGATCCTGTTCGCCCTCGCCATCTGGGTGGTGCTTCGCGGCGCTTCGGGCGTTTGGGTCCTGAAGTCCGGCCGCGAGATCGCCGATCCGCGCGGCTGGTGGATATGACGGAGAGACGCCATGGCCGAACAGACGCCTGCAAGGGTCGAGGAACCGCGCTTCGCGCCCGGCCATGAATCCGAAGGGCGGCCGGCGGCGCTGATCGCCTGGGGGCTGTACATCCTGTCCCTGCCCAGCGCGAACCTGCTGGTCATTGTCGGCCTGATCGTCGCCTATGCCGGGCGGGACGGGTCCGACGGCCTGTCGCGAGCCCATATCGACGCCCAGATCGGCCTGTTCTGGTCGGTGTTCTGGTGGACCATCCTGTTGTGGGTCGGCTTCTGGGCCTGCGTGGTCGGCGTCTTCGTCGCCAACGAGATGGGGCTGGTGCTGATCCCGCTGGCGATCCTTCTGCTGCTGGCGCTGCTGCTGCTGACGGTCTGGTTCACGATCAAGAGCATCCTCGGCCTGATCAACCTGCTGGGCGGCAAGGCGCCCTGAGGGCGCCGGGGACACGGTTCCTGACGGAAACCAACTTTCACGGGTTTTCAGGGAACACCTCCGCCGATTGCCGTGTTGGCTGAGTGTCCGCTTACCGACACCCGAGGCCCCCATGACCGATTTTCGCGATGTCCGCGCAGACCAGCGGTTCGAGCAGGGATTCGCTGATCCCGAGGGACGGCTGCGCACCGTTTTCGCCGACTATGCGGTGCAGGGGTCGACGCGCGCCATCCTGCACGTCGAGGCCGATCCGGCGCTGCGCGGGACGGGAGCGGCGGGACGGTTCATGCAGGCCCTGGCCGAACACGCCCGGGCCGAAGGACTGAAACTGGCGCCGCGGTGCAGCTATGCCGTCGCCTGGTTGAAACGGCATCCCGAGTTCGACGACCTGAGGGCCTGATAGTCCGTACGGGCCGACCTAGCCGCCGCCGTAGCCGCCGATGATCGGCAGGACCTCGCCGGTGATGTAGCTCGACATCTGGGGCGAGGCGAGAAAGACGAAGGCGGGGGCGATCTCCTCGGGCTGGGCCGGGCGTTTCATCACTGTCTGCGAGCCGAATTTCGCGACCTGGTCGGCCTGCTGGTCGGCGGGATTGAGCGGCGTCCAGACCGGACCCGGCGCGACCACGTTCACCCGGATGCCGCGCGGCGCCAGATGCGTGCCCAGCGAACGGGCGAAGGCGTGGATCCCGCCCTTGGTCATCGAATAGTCGAGCAGATTGTCATTGCCCGTGATGCCGGTCACCGAGCCGGTCATGACGATCGATCCGCCCGACTTCAGGTGCGGGACCGCCGCCTTCACCAGGTGGAAATAGCCGTAGAGATTGGTCTTCAGCGTCCGGTCGAAATGCTCGAGTGTCAGGTCCTCCAGCGCCTCGACATGTTCCTGGAAGGCGGCGTTGGGGACGACGACGTCGAGGCGGCCGAAGGCGTCCAGCGTGGCCTTGACGGCGGCTTCGGAGAAGGCCGGGTCGGCGGCGTCGCCCTTGAGCACGATGGCCTTGCGGCCCTCGGCCTCGACGGCGGTTTTAGTGTCGGCGGCGTCCTTGTCCTCGTCGAGGTGGCAGATGGCGACGTCGCAGCCCTCGCGGGCGAACAGGACGGCCACGGCCCGGCCGATGCCGGAATCGCCGCCGGTGATGATGGCGGCCATCCCCTCCAGCTTGCCCGAGCCCTTCCAGAACGGGGCGTCGTACATGGGGGCGGGGTCGAGCGCGGCCTCGTCGCCCGGCTTGGCCTGGTGCTGTTTCGGGAAGGGCGGCTCGGGATATTTGCGCGCGCCGGCCTGAACGGCCCTGTCGGATTCGTCGCCGCCCTCGCCGGCCCTGGCGTCGATCTCCGCCTGAATCTTCCGCTCATGATCGGCGATCCTCTCGGCGCGGGGTTCGAAACGGTCATCCATGATCGGCTCCTCTGGCTGGTTGATGAAAAAGCCCATGGAGCGGGCAACCGTTCCCGCGCATTGTAATGTTCGACGACCCGGAGCCGCTTCATGCCCGACCTTGACCTGTCCTCCATCAGCGCGGTCGCGGGACCGATGCAGACCTGGGTGCTGCCGGCGCTGCTGGGGCTGGGGCTGGCCTCGGCGACAGGCCTGAGGACCTTCCTGCCGCTGCTGATGCTGGCGCTGGCGGCGAAATTCGAGATGTTCGGCGTGCGGTTGATCGACCAGATGGACTGGCTGTTGTCCTGGCCCGCCATCGCGGCGCTGGCGACAGCGACCGTGGCGGAGTTCGCGGGCGACAAGGTGCCGGCCATCGATCACGGCCTGAACGCCATCGGCTATGTGACCCGGCCCCTCGCGGGGGCCGTGGCGGCGGGCAGCGTGTTCTGGAACGTCGATCCGGCGGCGGCGGCCGTCGCCGGCCTGATCGTCGGGGCGCCGGCGGCCTTGGCCTTCAATGCGGCGCAGACGGGGGTGAGGGTCGGATCGACGGCGACCACCGGGGGGCTGGGCAATCCGTTGGTCTCGCTGGTCGAGGACGTGCTGGCCTTCCTGACCGTGATCATCGCCTTCCTGGCGCCGATCCTGATCCCGATCGTGCTGATCATACTGGCGGTCGTGGTGTTCCGGCTGGCGCGGCGCATCCGCGACCGGAATGAGCCCCGGGCGGTCTAGAGCGTCCGGCTGACCACGGCCTTCAGCGTCTGGGCCTTGGCCGGGAGGTCGGCGGCCAGACGGCCGGCCAGTTCGCGGGCTCCGACGGGATAGGCGTCGCCGCCGTCGGCGATTTCCTGGGCCATGGCCGAGGCCTGCATCAGCAGCTTCTCCAGCGCCTCGACCTGTTCGACGGCGAGGGCGCGGGCCTCCATCTGCAACCGTTTGACCCGGTCCGCCGTGGTTACGGGGGTGCGCATCAGGTCGTAGATCTCGGCCTCGGCGGAGACGAGGCGCAGGTCGGGTTTGGCGGGCCGGGTCTTGGGCATGGAAGGGTCTCCTTCCCGAACAAATGCAAGGCGTGGCCGCGTCGTTCCCGCTCCAGCGGAGTTGGCGCGGCGGTGTGGCCGTTGAATCACAGACCCCGGATCAGGCCGCCTCGCCACGAAGTTCGATCCGCGCCTCGGCCTCGCGCACGGCCTCCACGGCGCGGTCCACGACCTCGAGCCCCGCGCCGGGGACGATGGATTCGACCGTCAGGATGCGTCGGAAGGCGCGGGCGCCCGGGCGGCCGTGCATCAGGCCCAGCATGTGCCGGGTCATGGCCGGAAGGTGGACGCCTTCCGCCAGCCGCGCGGCCAGATAAGGCCGATACCGGTCGATGGCGGCGAAGGCGTCGATGTCGGGCGTCGCGGCGCCGAACAGGCGACGATCGGCCTGACCGAGGATGGCCGGCTCATGGTAGGCGGCGCGGCCCAGCATGACGCCATCGAGTTGCACGCCATCGCCGTCGTCCAGATGGGCCTCGGCCTCGTCCAGCGAGGCGATGCCGCCGTTGATCGAGACGGACAGGTGCGGCCGTTCGCGCTTCAGCCGTCGCACCAGACCGTAATCGAGCGGCGGCACGTCCCGGTTCTCCTTGGGCGACAGGCCCTTCAGCCAGGCCATGCGGGCGTGGATGATGAAGACCTCGATCCCGACGGCGGCGCAGGCGTCGACCGTCTCGAACAGCGAGACCTGCGGGTTCTGATCGTCCACGCCGATCCGGCATTTGACGGTGGCGGGCAGCGAGACCGCATCGCGGATGGCGGCCATGCAGTCGGCGACCAGCGCCGGCTCGCGCATCAGACAGGCGCCGAAACGGCCCGACTGGACCCGGTCGGAGGGACAGCCGACGTTCAGATTGATCTCGTCATAGCCGAAGGCCTGACCGATCCGCGCGGCCTCGGCCAGCTGGGCCGGGTCGGAGCCGCCCAGTTGAAGGGCCACCGGATGTTCGACGGCGTCGAAGCCCAGAAGGCGCTGCTGGTCGCCGTGGACCACGGCCGGGGCGGTGACCATCTCGGTATAGAGCAGGGCCTTGGCCGTCAGGGCGCGGTGGAACGCCCGGCAATGCCGGTCGGTCCAGTCCATCATGGGCGCGATCGAGAGGCGGCGGTTCATGGCGCGGGGCTTCTACACCGAAACACGGCCGGTGCGCCAATGCCGGGAACCTGATGGCGCGCAGACGGTTTTCCCGGCCGTAACGGAGGACATCCCATGATCAAGCCGCTTCTCGCCGGGGCCGCCTGCCTCGCCCTGCTGACCGCCTGCAACGATCGCGGCGCCTCGCCCGCCGTCGACAAGGCTCAGGACATGGCCTCGGTCCCGGTCGGCCAGACCTCGGCCGCCACGCTCGGCGCCAACACCATCGAGGGCTATGTGCCCAACGCCGCCATGGGCGACATGTACGAAATCCAGGCGGCGACCATCGCTCTCAACCGATCGGCCAACGCCCGGGTCAAGGAGCTGGCGACCATGATCCGCACGGATCACACCGCCGCCTCCAACATGTTCAAGGCGCCGGCCGCCGCCGACGCCCCGAACGTGGCCCTGCCGACAGATCTCGACGAGCGCCGCAAGGGTCTGATCGACAACCTGAACTCCGCCTCGGACGCCGATTTCGACCGGGTGTTCCTGGATCAGCAGATCGCCGCCCACAGCGAGGCCCTGACCCTGCATCGCGGATTCTCGGACAACGGCGCCGCGCCCGGTCTCGCCGGCCACGCCCGCACGGTCGTTCCGAAGATCGAGGCCCATCTGCGCATGGCCGAGCAGATCAAGGCCGCCCTGTAGGCCTTTCGGCGTTCCGGGTTGGAACAGGGGAAGCCGGCGCCGTCAGGCGTCGGCTTTTTCGTGCGGCTCGTCGTCCTCCAGCGCCTCGGCGGCCTCCTCGTTGAGGGCCTGACCCTCGCGCCGGGGCTTGATGTAGGGCTCGGGTTGGGGCGTGGCCATGTTACCGCGCATCAGGTGGCGGCCGGCCTTGATGTCTCCGCCCGAGACCTGAAGCGTGAAGCGCTCGTCGTCGCGGCGACGGACGTCCGCGATGGTCTCCCCGGCCTCGACGTGGCTGAAGCCCAGGTCGATCAGCACCTGATGGGCGAAGACCAGGGCGCTCTCGAAGGTCTCGCGGATCTGGTATTCCACCCCGGCCTGGACGAGGCGCATCGAATGGCCCCGGTCGAAGGCCCGCACGAACAGCTTGGTCAGCGGGAATTCGGCCTTGACCAGTTCGACGATGCGGTCGGCGACCTCGGGCTTGTCCACGCAGACCAGCACCGTCTCGGCCTTGTCCACGCCCGAGGCGCGCAACACGTCCAGCCGCGAGCCGTCGCCGTAATAGACCTTGAAGCCGAAATTGCCGGCGGCCTGGATCATCTCGACGTCGAGGTCGATGATGGAGACGTCGACGTCACGGGCCAGCAGGGGCTGGGACACGACCTGGGCGAACCTGCCGAAGCCGATGATCAGCACCCGCTCGCGCAGGTTCTTCGCCCGGTCGACGCCGTCGGCGCCCTCGGGGTCGAGGTTCGGCGGGGGCATCAGCCGGCTGACGGCCAGGCTGGTCAGGGGCGTCAGCACCATGGACAGAATGACGATCGCCGTGGCGGCCGCCGAGATGCGGGCGTCGAAGACCCCGACGGTCAGGGCGGCGGCGTAGAGGACGAAGGCGAACTCGCCCCCTTGCGCGAACAGTACCGCGCGCTCGACGGCCTCGCGTTCGCTGGCCTTGAAGAGGCGCGCGACGCCATAGATGGCCACCGCCTTGACGGCCATGAAGGCGATCACCCCGCCGACGACGATGCGCCAGTCGACCAGCACCACGGCGAGGTCCAGCGACATGCCGACGCTGAGGAAGAACAGGCCCAGCAGGATGGCGCGGAAGGGTTCGACGTCGGCCTCGAGCTGGTGCCGGAAGGTCGATTCCGACAGCAGGACGCCGGCGAGGAAGGCGCCCATGGCCATGGACAGTCCGCCCAGATCCATCAGCCAGGCCGCGCCCACGACCACCAGCAGGGCGGCGGCGGTCATCACCTCGCGGCCGCCGTAGCGCGCCAGCACGCGGAACACCGGGTTCATGAGATATTTGCCGGCCAGGAAGACGATCGCCACCGCGCCGATGGCCAGGCCGAGGGTGCGCCACAGGGGCGGGGCCGCCTCGCCCGCCAGCCCCATGACCGAGGCCATGACGGCGACGACCGCCAGCAGCGGCACGATGGCGAGATCCTCGAGCAGCAGGATGGAGACGGCGCGCTGGCCCTGGGGGGCGGCCAGTTCGCCGCGCTCGTCGAGCATCTGCATGATCACGGCGGTCGAGCTGAGCACGAAGCCCATGGCGACGACGAAGGCCACGGGAACCGACAGGCCCGCGGCCATGCCGGTGAAGGTCAGCAGGAGTCCCGCCCCCATCACCTGGGCGGCCCCGAGGCCGAAGATGTCCTTGCGCAGGCTCCACAATCGCGAGGGGCGCATTTCCAGACCGATGATGAACAGGAAGATGACCACGCCGAACTCGGCGACGTGGAGAATCACCTCGGGTTCGCGGAACAGTCCGGCGCCGAACGGACCGATGGCGAGGCCGGCGGCGAGGTAGCCGAGCACGGAGCCGAGCTGGAAGCGCCGGAAGATGGGCACGGCGACCACGCCGGCGGCGAGCAGGGCGGCGATATGGCCGAGCTCAAGTCCCGCTGTCGGTTCGGCCATGTCGCTCCCCTGTCAGGCTGACGCTGGAAGGTGGCGCCTGATGCGCCGATGCGCCACCCCGGAGCCGTCAGACTTCGTCAGAACAGCGCGCCACAGTTTCGCCCGAGGGCGGGCGGCCTCATGGGATTTACACAACCAAGGGGACACGCGCGATGTCGATACGTCCGTTGA
>CALRJO020000045.1:0-23545 GCA_943367565.1 Brevundimonas vancanneytii | reverse complement strand
GCGGGCAGGGTCGCGGCCAGGGTCTGCAGGCCGCCGTCGACCTCGCGGGTCACCGTGGCCTTGCCGCCGCCGATGACGATCTTGCCGGCGAAGGTGGCCTGGGGCCAGTCCAGCAGGGCGGCCAGCATCTGGCCGACCGCATTGTTGTCGCCGTCGATCGACTGTTTGCCCAGCAGGACCATGTCCGGCTTCTCCTCGTCCACCACGGCTTTCAGCAGCTTGGCGACGGCGAGGGGCTCGAGGTCCGTGTCGGACTGGATCAGCAGACCGCGGTCGGCGCCCATGGCAAGGGCGGTGCGGATGGTTTCCTGGGCCTGGGTCACGCCGATGGAGACGACCACGATCTCGGTCGCGGTGCCGGCGGCGTGGTGCTCCTTGCCCTCCTTCATGCGCACGGCTTCCTCGACGGCGATTTCGTCGAACGGATTCATGCTCATCTTGACGTTGGCGAGATCGACGCCGGTCTGGTCCGCCTTGACGCGAGCCTTGACGTTGTAGTCGATCACCCGTTTGACGGGGACGAGAACCTTCATATTGATATCCACGAAAGCGCCGGAATGTTGGGTGAGGGAATGGTACGCCTCACCCGGCCTGTCAACGTAACGCCGCGTCAACGACCCCGTTCGTCGCCCCGGCCCAGCCTCGGAACCCGTCCATGCATCGCCTTCTGACCATGAAACGGCTCAGCGTCCTGTTCCTCAGCATCTTCGCCGTGCTGCTGGCCGGGATGTTCGCCTATGAGAATCTGGTCGTGGCGCCGGGCGACCGCTGCGAAGAGGGCGGCAGATGGTGGGATGCCGAGACCCGCATCTGCGCCCAGCCCATCTCCATCGCCGAGATCACCGGGCGTCCGAATCCCGGCGAACGCGCCGCGGCCTCGGACGCCAAGAACCGCGAGCTGTTGGCGATCGAAACGGGCCTGGCCTCCCAGCGACGCGCCCGCGACGCCGACGCCGACCGCCAGCGCGCGGCCCTGGCGGCGCAGTAGTCCATCTGTCTTCTCCCGCAAGCGGGGGAAGACGCCCTACCGTGTCGCGCCCGGCTTCCACTTCACATCGTCCGCCCCGTTGGCGTTGGCGCGGCGGGCGGCGACGAACAGATGGTCCGACAGCCGGTTGAGATAGCGGATCGCCGCAGGCGTCACCGCCTCGCCCGATTCGACCAGCCGCACGGCCTCGCGCTCGGCCCGGCGCGCGACGGTGCGGGCCAGATGCAGGTGGGACGAGAGGGGCGAACCGCCCGGCAGGATGAAGCTGTCCAGTTCCTTCAGGCTCTCGTTCATCCAGTCGATTTCGGCCTCCAGGCGCTCGACCTGGCTGTCGACCATGCGCAGCGCCTCCCATTTCGGCGGCGGGTCCAGCGGGGTCGCCAGGTCGGCGCCGAGGTCGAACAGCTCGTTCTGGATCCGCCCGAGCATGGCGTCGATGCGGTCGTTCTGGCCGGAATGAAGCCGGGCCAGGCCAAGGATGCTGTTCAGTTCGTCCACCGCCCCATAGGCCTCGACCCGGCGGTCGCTCTTTGAGACCGTCGCGCCCGACGCCAGTCGGGTCTGACCGCCGTCGCCGGTCTTCGTATAGATGCGGTTCAGGACCACCACGGGGTCAGGACCCCTGCGTGGATTTCCACCACATGCCGACGCAGAGCAGTACGATCGCCACCGCCTGCAACGCCACCCTGAGCCGCATCAGCTTGTTGGAGCGCGAGCGGTCCTGATCCCCACCCCTGTGCAGGGAATAGAGCCCGAATCCGAGCGTGACGGTCACCGCCAGGATCGCGACGAGGATGAGGATGTTGATGAGGTTGCCCATGACGGCAATCTAGGCGCGGTCGCAGGACGAAACCAGTGCGGCGGCGACGCAGCAAAAAAGGCCCGCATTTCGGTGCGGGCCTTCTTCGGTCTTTCGGTTCGGCGCGCCTAGTAGCGGTAGTGGTCCGGCTTGAACGGGCCTTCGGTCGGCACCGAGATATAGTCGGCCTGTTCCTTCGACAGCGTGGTCAGCTTGGCGCCCAGCTTGGCGAGGTGGAGCGTGGCGACCTTCTCGTCGAGGTGTTTCGGCAGCACGTAGACCTGGTTCTCGTATTTGGCCTTGTTGGTCCACAGTTCGATCTGGGCCAGCGTCTGGTTGGTGAAGGACGCCGACATCACGAAGGATGGGTGGCCCGTCGCGTTGCCAAGGTTCACCAGACGGCCTTCGGACAGCAGGATGATCTTCTTCCCATCGGGGAATTCGATGTGGTGGACCTGAGGCTTGATCTCGTCCCACTTGAAATTCTTCAGCCCGGCGACCTGAATCTCCGAGTCGAAGTGGCCGATGTTGCAGACGATGGCGTTGTTCTTCATCGCCCGCATGTGGTCGACGGTCAGGACGTCCTTGTTGCCGGTGGCGGTGACGAAGATGTCGGCCTCGCCGGCCACGTCCTCGACGGTGACGACCTCATAGCCTTCCATCGCCGCCTGCAGGGCGCAGATCGGATCGATCTCGGTGACCTTCACCCGGGCGCCGCCCTGGCGCAGCGAAGCGGCCGAGCCCTTGCCCACGTCGCCATAGCCGCAGACCACGGCGACCTTGCCCGACAGCATGACGTCGGTGCCGCGACGGATCGCGTCGACCAGCGATTCACGGCAGCCGTACAGATTGTCGAACTTGGACTTGGTGACGCTGTCGTTGACGTTGATGGCGGGGAAGGGCAGCTCGCCGCGCTCGGCCATCTGGTACAGGCGGTGGACGCCGGTGGTGGTCTCTTCCGAGACGCCGCCGATGGCGTCGCGAATGGCCGAATAGAAGCCGGGCTTTTCCTTGATGTAGCGTTTCATCACCGCATAGAGGGCTTCTTCCTCCTCGTTCTGCGGGTTCGACAGGACCGAGATGTCCTTCTCGGCCTTGGGGCCGAGCACGCACAGCAGGGTGGCGTCGCCGCCGTCGTCGAGGATCAGGTTCGGATAGCCGCCGTCGGCCCATTCGAAGATCTTGTGGGCGTAGTCCCAGTACTCTTCCAGCGTCTCGCCCTTGGTGGCGAACACCGGGGTGCCGGCGGCGGCGATGGCGGCGGCGGCGTGGTCCTGGGTCGAGAAGATGTTGCACGAGGCCCAGCGGACGTCGGCGCCGAGGGCTTCCAGCGTCTGGATCAGCACGGCGGTCTGGATGGTCATGTGCAGGCTGCCGGCGATGCGGGCGCCCTTGAGCGGCTTGGCCGCGCCGAACTCTTCGCGCAGGGCCATCAGGCCGGGCATTTCGGTTTCGGCGATGGCGATTTCCTTGTTGCCGAACGGGGCAAGCGAGATGTCGCGGACGATATAGTCGGTCATGGGTCGGGCTTTCCGGGAGAGTGTTCGGGCGGCCTATAGACCGGTCCCGGCCCGGGGGCAAGAAACCCATAAGGATATCTTTATGTGTTTCTTGCCCCCGGCTCGTGCGTCGGGGCTTTTCGTGCCACCCTGGCCGTAAGGAGCGCACCATGCCGAACGGTGACCTGACGCGCCGCACGATGGCCCTGGCCGGACTGATGACCACGGGCCTCGCGTCCCGCGCCATTGCGCACGGACAGGACGCGCCGGCATTCGCGACCAGCACCGGGCAACGGGGTCTGCTGACGGTTCCGGTGACCATCGATGGCCGCGGACCGTTCGCCTTCGCCATCGACAGCGCCGCCAACACCTCCGTCATTGCCCGGGACCTGGCCGAAGCCCTGGCGCTGGCCGACGCCGGCGAGGTGACCATGCATACGGTGGTGGCCAGCGAACAGGCCCCGACGGTGCGCGCGGATCGACTGCGCACCGGGGCGCTCGACGTGCGCGGCGCCCGGCTTGTCATCGCCGCCCGTCCGGCAATGGACGGGCTGGACGGCCTGCTGGGAACCGATCTTCTGGCCGGTCTGCGGCTGGTGCTGAACTTCAGGGGCCGGACCCGGGTCGATGTCACCCGTCCGCGCCGGCGCCGCGAGCGCGCCGGGGACGGTCTGCGGCTGAACGCCCGCGCGCCGACGACGGGTGAGCAGCGGTTCAACGGCCTGCTGCTGATCGACGCCATGGCCCGCCGCGTCCCCTGCAAGGTCATCGTCGACACCGGGGCCAGGATGACCATCATCAACACCGCCCTCGCCGTCCAGGCCGGGGCCGGGCCGCTGGTCCTTCCCGACGGCGCCAGTCTGAGCCGGGTCCTGTCTCCGACCGGGAGCGGCGCCGTGGCGGAAGCCATGCTGTTGCCGGAACTTCAGCTGGGCGGGGTCCAGCTGACCCGGATTCCGGTGCTGGTCGGCGACTTCCACACCTTCGCGGTCTGGGGGCTGGCGGACCAGCCGGCCATGCTGCTGGGCGTCGATCTGCTGGGCCTGTTCGAGACGGTGACCATCGACCTGCAACGGGGCGAACTGCTTCTGGACCCCTGACGGCGGTTGGTGTCTATCTGACGGAACTGCGGGGAGTAGGTGGATGAAGACGATGATCGCGGGCGCCCTGGCGTCCCTGATGCTGGGCGGCGCCGTCGTGGCGCAGGAGACGGCGCCGGCCCCGGCGGGTCCGGTCACCCTGATCCACGCCGGGCGTCTTCTGGACCGTCCGGGCCAAGCGCCGCGCGGCCCCTCGACCGTCGTCGTGCGCGACGGGTTGATCGTGGAGATCCGCGACGGCTTCGCCGACTCCGCGGCCTTTCCCGGCGCGACCGTGATCGACCAGAGCGACCGGTTCGTCCTGCCCGGCCTGATCGACAGCCATGTGCATCTGGTCTCGGACCTCGGCGGCCAGGCGGGCTTTCTGTCGGGGATCACGGACAACCTGCCGACCCACGCCTATCGCGCGGCCGAGAACGCGCAGAAGACGCTGATGGCCGGCTTCACCACCGTGCGGAACCTCGGCGACGAGGGCGGCGTGACCCTCGCCCTGGCCGACGCCACGGCGGCCCACCGCCTGCCGGGGCCGCGCATCATCGACTCGGGGAACAGCATCTCGACCACCTCGGGCCATATGGACGGCCGCCTGGGTCTCAATGACGGCCTGCGCGAGGTCACGCCCCACGACAACGTCTGCAACGGCCCGGAGAGCTGCCGCGAGGCGGTGCGGATCCAGGTCGGGCGCGGCGCCCGGGTGATCAAGATCGCCACCACCGGCGGGGTCAACAGCCGCATCGGCGCCGGCCTTGGCGCCCAGATGTTCGAGGACGAGGCGCGGGCCCTGATCGAGACGGCGCATCTGTACGGCCTCAAGGTCGCGGTCCACGCGCACGGCGCGGACGGGATCAATATGGCGCTGCGGCTGGGGGCGGATTCCATCGAGCACGGCACCATTTTCGACGACGACACCATCCGCCTGTTCCGCCAGTCGGGGGCTTATTACGTCCCGACCCTGTCGACGGTGAACGGCTATATCGAGCGTCTGGCCGCCGATCCCAACGCCTATCCGCCCGAGGTCCTGCCCAAGATCCAGTGGCGGATCTCGATCACCGGCCAGTCGCTGCAACGGGCCTTCCCCGCGGGCGTCCGCATCGCCTTCGGCACCGACGCGGGGGTGTCGAAACACGGCCGCAACGCCGACGAGTTCGCCCTGATGGTCCAGCACGGCATGACGCCGATGGCCGCGATCCAGGCGGCGACGGTGAACGCGGCGGACCTGCTGGGGCTGTCGAGCGAGATCGGCACGCTGGAACCGGGCAAGCGGGCGGATATCGTGGCGGTCGATGGCGACCCCCTGACCGATGTTACGGTCCTGACCTCGATGGATTTCGTGATGCGCGACGGCCGGGTCTATCGCGACGAGGAGTAGGTGATTGGTGATTGGTGATTGGTGATTGGTGATTGGTGGTTGGTGGTTGGTGGTTGGTGAGAGCGGCGCGTCTGCCTTGCCAGCTCTTGTTTTGCAATCCATGATTGAGTCCGGTTTCGATCAGAGCGCGCATGACCGCAGGCATAACCAGCTATCGAAACCTCGAAGTCTGGCAGTTCGCAATGGACTGGACCGAGCTTGTGTATCGGGCGAGCGCAGGATGGCCGAAGGACGAGCGCTTCGGCCTCACCAGCCAGGTTCGCCGGGCAGCCGTCTCGGTCGCCTCGAATATCGCCGAGGGCGCGGCCCGACGCACCACGGGCGAGTTCTTGCAGTTCGTGGGTATAGCGCGCGGTTCTCTTGCCGAGGCGGAGACCCAGCTCATGATTGCCGCGCGCCTCGGATATCTGGAGCCGGGCGTTGAAAGCAGGCTAATGACGGCGGCCGACCGTATCAGTCGGATGCTTGTGTCACTCGCCGCTGCTCTCCGGGATCGTAAAAGCCGGTAGGGTCATCATCCACCAATCACCAACCACCAATCACCCGACATGACCCCAACTTCCCGCCACGACTCCGCCACCCCCCGCCACGACTGGACCCTGGACGAGGTCGAGGGCCTGTTCGCGCGGCCGTTCATGGAGCTGGTGTTCGACGCCGCCACCGTGCATCGGGCGTGGTTCGATCCGTCGGAAGTGCAGAAGAGCCAGCTGCTGTCGATCAAGACCGGCGGTTGCGCCGAGAACTGCGGCTACTGCTCCCAGTCGGCCAGTTTCCAGACCGGTCTGAAGGCCGAGAAGCTGATGGACGCCACGGCGGTGATCGCCGAGGCCATGGCGGCGAAAGCGGGCGGGGCCAGCCGGTTCTGCATGGGCGCGGCCTGGCGCGAGCTGAAGGACCGGGACACGCCGAAGCTGGCGACCATGATCGCGGGGGTGAAGGCTCTGGGGCTGGAGACCTGCGCGACCCTGGGCATGCTGTCCGCCGATCAGGCGCGGCAGCTGAAGGCGGCGGGGCTGGACTACTACAACCACAACCTCGACACCGGGCCGGAGTACTATGCCCAGGTCGTGACGACGCGGACCTATCAGGACCGGCTCGACACCCTGCGGCATGTGCGCGAGGCGGGCATGAGCACCTGCTGCGGCGGCATTGTCGGCATGGGCGAGGCGCGGCGCGACCGGGCCAGTCTGCTGCATGCGCTGGCGACCCTGCCGGTCCATCCCGACAGCCTGCCGGTCAATGCGCTGGTGCCGGTGACGGGCACGCCGCTGGGCGAGCGGATGCTGGCCGAGGGCCAGATCGATCCGATCGAATTCGTCCGCACCGTCGCCGTGGCGCGGATCGTCTGTCCGAAGGCCATGGTGCGGCTGTCAGCCGGGCGTGAGACGATGAGCGCCGAGATGCAGGCACTGTGCTTCCTCGCCGGGGCCAATTCCATCTTCGTCGGCGGCAAGCTGCTGACCACGCCCAATCCGGAACAGGACGAGGACGCGGCCCTGTTCGCCCTGCTGGACCTCAGGGCCATGGAGCCGGTTCTCCCTCCCCTTCATGGGGAGGGTGGTCGCGAAGCGACCGGGTGGGGAATTTCGAAGGCGGGCGCCGACGGTGCGGGACTGGCGTTCCCCACCCGGGCTCCGCTTCGCTCCGCCGTCCCTCCCCACTTCGGGGGAGGGAGAACGTAACCGCCCCTTAAGCGCCGGTCGCTATCGTCGGCGCATGGATCGCCGCGCCCTTCTCGGATTGAAGACACAACCGCTCAAGACCGGCGGCGGCGGCGGCGCGGCGGCGCAGGCCAGCTATCTGCGGCTGCCGACCATCACCGCCAATGTCATGCGATCCGGCGGCCGGCGCGGCGTGATGACGGTCGAGACCGGGGTCGACACGCCGAACGCGGCCCTGCGCACCCGGGTCGCCCAGTCGGCCCCGCGCCTGCGCGCCGCCTATGCCGCGGTGGTTCAGCAGTCGGCCAATACCCTTCTGCCCGGCGCCCCGCCCGACGTCGAACGTCTGGTGGCCCAGCTTCAGGCGGCGACCAATACGGTGATGGGTCGCGCGGGGGCGCGGCTGCTCATCGGGACGGTGATGGTGGTCTAGGGGCGAAGGCGACGCTCGGAAGGGAATCGGACCTTCGTCGTCGATGTGTGGTCGGTTCGGCACGGACCTCAGCGGGACGAAGGGAAGGTCTCGTTCAGCAAATGGTGCAAGGCCCAGGCGGCCTCGGTCCAACAGGAAAGTTCGGTGGGAGCAGCGTCATTGGCGCGCCCGTGGGTGACCACCAGGACATGGGGTCCCCCATTGCTGATGATGATCTCGTCCGGACGGCGCCCGCCCCGGCAGTCGTTGAGGCCGTCAGTGGTCGCTCGTTGAAAGGCTTGCCGGAGAGCGTGAAGCCGTGACGCATCCAGCCGCCCTTCGACTATCGGTCGCTCAAGATCGAGGTCCTGACAAACGGCGCGCGGAGCCCTCGCGGTCAAAGCATATTCGCCCGTTGCAAGATCCAGTCTTGCGCTGCCAGCAGGGCACCACTCTGACTGACCGACCGTGCCAAGTATGACGGCTGTTCGTCTGTGATCGATAACCATTGGCGGAGCGGCGCTCGCGCACGCCGACATGGTGATCACCACGAACATGGCCGCCCAGCACTTCGTCATCTTCGTTTCCACCGCAGCGACGACAGTTCTCTCGACTCGCAAGATCCGCAAGGGGTCGCGACCTGTCTTTCGCCTTCAACCCGCGACCAGGCATTTCGCCGCTTCAGTCCTTCGTCGGACTCACCTGAGACGCATCCCCATAGGTCAGGGCCAGGAAGACGTCCTCCAGGTCCGGGTCCTCGGTGACGATGTCGGCGATGGTGACGCCCGCGGCGCGGACGGCGGCCAGCACCTGTTCGACCGACGACTGGCCCTTCTTGTAGGTGACGGCGAAGGCGCCGTTGGGGCGGGCGACGGCTTCGAAGCCCTTGAGATTCGGCAGGCCGTTCAGGGCGCCGTCGGGGGTCACCACCACATTGCGGGTGTCCAGACGGCGCAGCAGTTGCGGCGTCGGCTCGCAGGCGACCACTTCGCCGCGATTCATGATGGCGATGGTGTCGCAGAGCTCCTGCGCCTCTTCCAGATAGTGGGTGGTCAGCAGGATGGTGACGCCCTCGGCGTTGAGGCGGCGGACGTATTCCCACAGCTGGCGGCGCAGCTCGACATCGACGCCAGCGGTGGGCTCGTCGAGGATCAGGATGGGCGGATTGTGCACCAGCGCCTTGGCCACCATCAGCCGGCGCTTCATGCCGCCGGACAGGGCGCGGACATAGGCGTGGGCCTTGTCCGACAGGCCGAGGGCGGCGAGCAGCTCGTCCGAGCGGCGCTCATTCGCCGGCACGCCGTAGAAGCCCGCCTGGACCTCGAGCGCCTCACGGGGCGTGAAGAAGACGTCGGCGACGATCTCCTGCGGCACGACGCCGAGGGCGGCGCGGGCGTCGCGTGGCTGTTTGTCGATGTCGCGGCCCCAGATTTCGGCGGTTCCGCCGGTCTTGTTGACCACCCCGGCGAGGATGTTGATCAGGGTCGACTTGCCGGCGCCGTTGGGCCCCAGCAGGCCGAACATCGAGCCGCGCGGAATGACCAGGTCGACGCCGCGCAGGGCGACCTTGGGCGGCGCCTTCTTCGATCCCGCATAGGTCTTTTCCAGCCCGCGGACCTCGATGGCGTTCACGGGCAGGGCGGCAGGCTCGGACATGCGGCGGCTTTCGGTCGGTGACCGGTCTAGGTAGGCGCGCCGTCCGTCGTCGCCAAGGGCGGTAGGCGCGGCGCGGTTCGTTTGTGTCAATGACGCTTGACATGTCCAGGTGATATGTCTAGGAAGCTTGTCATTATGAACAGCTTGCTTGACGGAGATCGACGCATGACCCGCACGAAGATGATCGGCTGGACGGCCTTCGCCTTCTGTCTGCTCGGCTACGGGGCCTTCACGGCCGTCGTGGTCCTGAACCGGATGGGCGAGATCCCCATGCGCGAGACCCTGCTGATCGGCGGTCCCGCCGCGGTGGTCGGCGAGATCGGCCTGTGGGTGGCCGCTGGCTGCCTGGGCTGGTCGCTGTTCCGCAAGCGCAAGGCCTTCTTCGACCGGGTCTTCCGGCGCAAGCCCGGGACGGTTTGACGGCGGGGGTTCGGCCTTCTAGGGAGTCGGCCGTAGTTCGCCGCCACCAGTCAGGGTCGCCCATGCCGCCGCGCCACGCCGATGCGATCATTCCGCCGCCGGAAGCCATAGTGGTCCCGACGAAACGCGTGGCCTGCGACGGCGGCGGCGGGGCCCTTGGCCATCCGCTGGTCTATATGGACATGGGCGGCGAGGACTTCGTCGAATGCGGCTATTGCGACCGCCGCTTCGTCCTTGACGCCCATCCGAAGCCCGAGAACGAATATCTCAGCCCCGCCGCCCGGCCGCCCGAGGCGCATTAGTTTCATTCACATCCGCTCATCCCCGCGAAAGCGGGGACCCAGTTCTTTGGGTGTCGCGGCGGGTGCGTTGACCAACATCCGTAGTCCCGAAACGCCGGGGTCTCGCTGGACAGCACTGGGTCCCCGCTTTCGCGGGGATGAGCGGAACAGAAATCAGTCCTCGGCGGGCGGCGCCGGCATCAGGTCGCCGAAGGGCGCCGCCTCCTCCAGCGCCCGGACGAATGACGGTCGAGCCATCAGCCGTTTGTGCCACGCCCTCAGAAGCGGGCGATCGCCAAACGGGACCAGTCTTCGGGCATAGGTCAGGATCGGCGCCGCGCAGCAGTCGGCCAGGGTGAAGGTCTCGCCCGCGCCCCAGGTCCGGCCGTCCGCCAGCCGCTGCTCAAGCCAGTCCCAGGCGCCGGCCAGAACAGCCTTGTCCTGGGCGTCTCCGAAGGGGTCCTCATTGCCGACAGGGCGGAATTTTCTCGGGATGATGCGGTTCATCGGCCCACCGGCGTAGGTGTCCACCATCCGGTCGACCAGCCGCGCCTCCAGCGCCGCCTCGGGGTCCGCGGGGATCAATCTCCCGCCGCCGGCCAGCCGGTCGAGGTATTCGATGACGATGCTGGATTCGTAGAGGGACTGGCCGGTCGTTGTATCGACCAGCGTCGGCATCTTGGCGAAGGGCGACAGGCTGCGGAATTCGGCCATTACCGCCTCGTTCGCGGCCTCGACCAGCTTCAGTTCGAACGGCAGGCCGAGCTCGTACAGGGCGACGGACGCCTTCTGGCCGTAGGCGGCATAGGGATGGGACCAGAGGATCAGGGACATGGTCAGGCCTTCGTCCGGCCGGCCCGGCGGCCGATTCGAAGATGGGTCGCGCGTTCGCCGGCGGTGCTCCCGATCACCTCATAGCCGAGCGTCGGGAGGTCGAGGCCCTCCCACAGCGGCTCGCCGGCGCCGAGCAGGACGGGCGAGACGGCGATATGCAGTTCGTCGATCGCGCCGGCCTTCAGATACTGCCGGATCGTCTCCGCCCCGCCGCCAATGCGGACGTCGAGGTCGCCCGCGGCCGCGCGGGCCCGTTCCAGCGCGACCGCCGCCCCCTCGGTGACGAAATGGAACACCGTCCCGCCCTTCATCTCCAGGGGCGGCCGCGGATAGTGCGTCAGGACGAAGACGGGACAGCGATAGGGCGGCTCCTCGCCCCACCACCCCTCCCATCCGTCGTCCGGCCAGGGGCCGCGCGAATGGGCGAACATGTTGCGGCCGAGAATCCAGGCCCCGATCCTGTCCATGCCGCGTCTGGCGAAATCCTCGTCCACCCCGGTTTCGCCATGGCCCTTGCCGTACATCTTCTGGAAGGTGTCGGTCGGAATGAACCATGCGTGCAGCCCTTCGCCGCCGACCCCCAGCGGGTTCTGAAGGCTCTGGTCCGGCCCGGCGCCGAATCCGTCGATCGAGACGGCGTAGGAGGACACGCGGACCCGGCCGGTCACGGGTTCATCTCCAGTTCGCGGGCGAGGTTCTCGAGCATCTCCGCGCAGCCCTCTTCTCGGAGCGGGATGTGCGCGGCGCCGTCCTCGCCGAAAAAGGCGCCCTGCTCGGTATAGACCAGCCGGGTTCCGCGGCCGTCGGGCGCCATTTCGATGGTTGCGAGAGACGCCGACTCGCGACGCGCCTGGCCCCCAAGCTCGCGGCCCATGACGTAGCTGAGGATGATCCGGCGGCCTTCGACGATGTCCAGAAACCGGGTGTCGTTGAATCCGACGTCAGCGTCGGGCCCGCCGAAGCGATAGCGGCCGCCGCCCTGACCCCCGACGCGGAAGTCATGGACCCATTCCTGGATGGTCGCGCCCGGCGCCTCCGCGAACCATCGACGAAACGCGACCGGATCGGCCCAGGCGCGAAACACCCGCGCCGGCGAGGCGTCATAGCGGCGCTCGACTGTGAACATGCCGTGGGCGAGGGCGAGGGCGGATTCGGAGGCGTGGGTCATCAGGCATTCTCCGGAGCAGGGCGGATCAATTCAGCGGCGAGGTTTTCCAGGGCCGCCGAATGGCCGTGACGGACTCCGGCGGCCATGCCCGGTTCGAGCGCCGCCAGCTGGATGGTGAGGTTCAACCGGACACCCGTCGCCGTCGCCGCCAACTCGAACGCGTTCAGGGAGTGGCTGAGAACGCGGTCGTCTTCCCGCACGGTCTCGGACAGGACGATTCGCTCGCCGGGTTCGATTTCCAGATACCTGTTCTCGACCCTGTAGCGGAGGTCATCCGGAGCGCCACAGCGACAGCGGTCGATTCCGCCGGTGCGGAAATCGGCTTCGTCATAGACCAGAAGCGCGCCCCCGGGGACCGACCAGCGTTCGCGGGCCCGTGGGTCGGCGAGCGCGGCGAACAGCCGGGTCGGCGACGCATCGTATTCGCGCTCGAAGGCAAGGGTTTCGTGAACCAGGGTCATGTTTCGGGGTCCTCCCGCGTTTGATCCAGAAAGGCGCCCAGCCGGTCGAGACTGCGTTCGACCGACCGCCGGCGTTCGTTGATCCAGCGTTCGGCGGCGCTGAGCGCCCGCGGCTCGACGCGGCAGGTGCGGACCCGGCCGACCTTCTCGGAGGCGACCAGGCCGGCGGCCTCCAGAATCTTCAGATGCTGCACCACCGCCGACATGGACATCGGCATGGGCGCGGCCAATTCGCTGACCGAGGCGGGGCCGCGCGACAGCCGTTCAACCATGGCCCGCCGGGTCGGATCGGACAGGGCCTGGAAGGCGAGATCGAGCGGCGTGTGATGCTGAAGCATTCACTTAAGTATCAAGACTGCCAGGAGGTGGCAACCCCTCGTTAAGCGACGCGGCGCACCCTCCATGTCGCCTCCATTCGGAAGACACGCCATGTCGACCATCCAGACCAACAGCTATCGCCGCCAGCGCGACCATTTCGAACCGCAGGACACCGACCCCCAGGAACAGCGGCGGCTCCGCGGCCTGCTGGAGCAGATCGACTATTCGGCCTTCGTCGCCAACCGCGAGGTCATCGGCCAGATGCTGCCGAAACTGGATGCGTCCATGTTTCAGAGACTGGCCGTGCTGACGGCCACGGCGAGGGCCAAATGGGTGGCCGAAAGCCTGCGCCAGTCGGAGTCGGGCGCGCCCTCGACCCCCGACCAGATCGCGCGACTGGCATCGGCGCGCACCGCCTATGAGGAATTGGCCGAGGCCTATGAGGGCCTGCGCCGCATGGTCGAGCGCGGCTACGTCGCCATCCGCTAGCCGATCGGCTGGGGTCGCGTCGCGATCGGCGCCTCGGGGTCGGTCTCCGGGCGCTCGGCCGCGGTCGGGGCCGGTCCGGGGGGCGGGGCCGGGACGATCTCGATCAGAGGCGCCGTAGCGACCGGCGGCGGAGGCGCGACGGTCTCGGCCGGCGGCGGAACGGGCCGGGCCACGACAGGCGGCGGGGTGCGCACCACGGCCGGAGGCGGTTCGACCGCTCTCGTCGCGGGAGGCGGCGGCGGCGCGGGCTCGGGCGCCTCGGGCGCGACCTCAAGGACGGTCGGGGCGGGGGCCGCCTCTTCCGCGGCGATCTCAGTCGTCGGCGCGAGCGGGGTCGCGGCCAAGGGTGTCGCCGCCACGATCGGCGCCGGAGACCCTGCCGGCGGCCGCGTCCAGATCCAGCTGCCCAGGGCGAGCACGGTCACGGCGGCGAGGGCGATCCCGGCATAGAGCGGCATCCGGCTGACCGGCTTGCGGGCGGCGCTTATGGACGCCGCGGGAATCGCGGCGGGCTCGGCTGCGGCGGCGACAGGCTGAACCGGCTTCGGCGCGGGAGAGCGAACAGGCTCCGGCGCGCGCACGGGTTCCGGCTCGACCGGCGGCAGGGGGCGAACGGTCAGGTCGGGCGTCGGGTTCTCACGCCGTTCGGACGCAGGCGCCATCGACGGAGCGGCGGCCGGAGCCGGAGTCTTGGCCTGCGCAGCGGCCGGGGCGGCGCGCGGGATCATCGACCCGGTCAGGATGCCGGGCCCGACCTGCATGCGTGGCGGCTCGGGCAGGGGTGGAAGGCGCTCGCCCTTCGGCAAGGGTCCGGCGCGGAACACGGTCGCGGGCGGCCGGCCCCAGACCACCGGGCGGCGGAAGGGCTCGGGCGCGCCGTTGAGCTTCTTGTCGGTGTCGGTGGGCATCAAAACTCCCGCGTCGGGTCCGGCGCGCTACATCAAATGCGGAGAGAGGCCAAGGTGTCCGCCGATCTGGCCCGTTTCGTGACCCGAACCTGAAGACCTCAGTTCTTCAGGCGGTAGCCGGTCCGGAACATCCAGCCGACGACCGCCAGACAGATGAAGAAGAAGCCGAGGGTTGCCGCCAGACTGACTCCGATCCCGACGTCTCCCGAGCCGTAGAAGGTCCAGCGGAAGCCCGAGATCAGATAGACCACCGGATTGAACAGGGTGATCGTCCGCCACATCGGCGGCAACATGTCGATCGAATAGAAGGAGCCGCCCAGGAAGGTCAGGGGCGTCACCACCAGCATGGGGATCATCTGCAGCTGCTCGAAGCCCTGGGCCCAGATGCCGATGATGAAGCCGAACAGGCTGAAGGTCGTCGAGATCAGGACCAGGAACGCCAGCATCTCGACCGGATGGAGAATCCGCAACGGCACGAACAGGGCCGCCGTGGCGAGGATGATCAGGCCCAGCACCGCCGACTTGGTCGCCGCCGCCCCGACGTAGGCGATGACGATCTCGAGCGGGCTGACCGGCGCGGAGAGCAGCTCGTAGATGGTGCCGGTGAATTTCGGGAAATAGATGCCGAAACTGGCGTTGAAGATCGACTGGGTGAACAGGCTCAGCATGATCAGGCCGGGCACGATGAAGGCGCCGTAGGGGACGCCGTCGATCTCGGTCATCCGGCTGCCGATGGCCGAGCCGAAGACGACGAAATACAGGGCCGTGGTGATCACCGGCGTGACCAGCGACTGCCACACGGTGCGCAGGGCCCGGGCCATCTCGAACTTGTAGATGGCCCAGACGCCATGGCCGTTGAAGGTCATGCTCATGCGGCCGCTCCCGTATCGCGGTGGACCAGGCTGACGAAGATGTCCTCCAGCGAGCTCTGGCTGGTGTGCAGGTCCTTGAAGGCGATGCCCAGGTCGCTGAGTTTGCGCAGCAGGGACGGCACGCCGGTCCTTTCGAGGTTGGAGTCGAAGACGTATTCCAGCTCGTTTCCGTCGGCCTTCAGCGTCGGCGACCATTCGGCCAGCCCGGGCGGGACCGCGGTGAGGGGCTCCTGCAGATTCAGGGTCAGGGTCTTCTTGCCCAGCTTCTTCATCAGGGTGGCGGTCTGTTCGACGAGGATCAGTTCGCCCTTGAGGATCACGCCCACCCGGTCGGCCATCTCCTCGGCCTCCTCGATATAGTGGGTGGTCAGGATTATGGTGACGCCCTTGTCGCGCAGGCCGCGCACGAGGTTCCACATGTCGCGGCGCAGTTCGACATCCACGCCGGCGGTGGGCTCATCGAGGAACAGGATGTCGGGTTCGTGGCTCAGGGCCTTGGCGATCATCACCCGGCGCTTCATGCCGCCGGACAGGGTCATGATCTTGTCGTTGCGCTTCTCCCACAGCGACAGTTCGCGCAGGGTCTTCTCGATATGGGCGGGATTCGGGGCCTTGCCGAACAGGCCGCGGCTGAAGGTCACCGTGGCCAGAACCGTCTCGAAGGCGTCGGTGGTCAGTTCCTGCGGCACCAGGCCGATCATCGACCGCGCGGCGCGATAGTCCTTCTGGATGTCGTGGCCGTCCGCCGTCACCGTCCCGGTCGTCGGGGTGACGATGCCGCAGACGATGGAGATCAGCGTCGTCTTGCCCGCGCCATTGGGTCCCAGCAGGGCGAAGATCTCGCCCTTGCCAATGGTCAGGTCGATGGGTTTCAGGGCCTGCAGCCCGGACTTGTAGGTCTTGGTCAGACCCTGGATCGTGATCACCGGCTGCATACGCGCCCTCCCGTGGCGCTGGCAGATATGCGTCCGCCTGTCGCACCTCAAGGGCCGGCCGGGTCGGGGAGCCATATTCCGGACTGCGGGTTACCGTCGCCGTGCCCAATCCTGTCGCCTTTGTCCGCAACCGTCTGGCCGACCTGGGCGAACGCGGTCGCCGCCGGTCCCTTATGCTGCGCAGGATTCCGCCACTGCATGACCTGCTCGAATGGGCGGCGCGGATCGGCTACGGCGCGCGGGGCTTTGTCTATCTCTCCGTCGGGGTCCTGATCCTGCTGGCCGCGCTGGGAGTCGTCGGCGACACGGTCGGTCTCAAGGGCTCGCTCGACTGGCTCGCCTTGCGCCCGCTCGGCCGGGTCTGGGTGTTCCTGGTTGGTCTGGGGCTGGCGGCCTTCGTGATGTGGCGCGTGCTGCAATCCGTGTTCGACGCCGATCATGAAGGCGTGTCCCGGCACGGGCTGAGCACCCGGGCGAGTCAGGCTTTCAGCGGCTTCAGCTATACGGCCCTTTCGTTCGCGGCCTTCAGTTGGCTGTTTCGGGAACCCGAAGCCGACCCCGCCCTGGAGGGCGTGATCCGCAGTCGCGAACAGGCCGCGACGGTGCTGTCGCTGCCGTATGGAAAATGGCTTCTGGTCGGCGTCGGCCTGGCGATCTTCGGCATCGGCATCGCCAATATCGTCCGGGCCTGGCGGGAGGATTTCACCGAGTATCTGGCCTGTTCGCCCGAAACCTGCCGACGGGTGTCGCCGCTGGCCCGGATCGGCCATGTCGCGCGCGGCCTGGCCTATCTGCCGCTGGCGACGCTGGTGGTGCTGGCGGGGCTGAACTCGAACGCCGGGGACGTCACCAGTCTCGGCGCCGCGCTGGAGGCCGTCGAGCGTCAGCCGGCCGGGTCGTGGATTCTGGTCGCCGGCGCGCTGGGCTTCATTGCCTTTGGAGCCTTCTCCTTCATCGAGGCGCGATTCCGCCGGATCCGGCCGCCGCGGGACCTGATCGACTGATCGGACGCATCCCGGCGGAACCGGGGCCGTATCTGCGATCTTCCTCTCGCCGGAGATGTCCATGTCGCTGCGAACCCTGCTCACCGCCGCCGCCCTGTCCGCCGGCCTCGGCCTGTCCGGCTGCGTCACCGCTCCGTCGCCGGACCAGGTCCGCGCGCCCGCCCCGCTGCGGACGGTTGATCTGGACCGGTTCTATTCGGGCCGCTGGCTCGAGATCGCCCGCCTGCCGATGCGGCTGACCGACGGCTGCGTCGCCGGCGCCACCAACTATGTGGTGGTCAATCCGACGCGGGTTGATGTGCGGGACACCTGTCAGGTCGACACCCCGCAGGGTCGGGAGAAGGCGATCGGCGGGCGTGGCGAAGTCCTCGACCCGGGCATGAACGCCAAGCTGCGCGTGCGCTATGTCGGCGGCTTGATCACCTGGGATTACTGGGTGCTGGATCATGCGGAGGACTACAGCTGGTTCATCTCCGCCGATCCGACCTTCGACAAGCTGTGGATTTACACCCGGGAGGTTCCGGTCCTGGCCGAGCGGCAGGCCCTCGTCGCGCGCGCTGCCGCGTTGGGCTATGACGTCAGCCGTCTGGAGTTCCCCGAGTTCTGAAGCGCCAGCGCAAAGGCTGTCCCATGATCCGTCCGACATTGATCGCGACCTCCGTCCTCATGCTCACGCTCGCGGCCTGCGGGGGCAATGAGGCGCTGGATCCCGCCGCCGGCTACGGGCCGAATCCGACCCTGCCGCCGCCGCACAGGTCGTTGTTCCCGAGGGTCAATGTGGCCGAGGCGGTCGGCTGGCCGGCGGATCGCACGCCCACGCCCGCGCCCGGCTTCCGCGTCCAGGCTTTCGCATCCGGCCTGGACCATCCCCGCTGGCTCTACCGCCTCCCCAACGGGGACATACTGGTCGCCGAGTCCAACGCGCCGCCCAAGCCCGAAGGCAAGGAAGGCGGTCTGCGGGGCTGGCTGCAGGGGCTGGTCATGAAAAAGGCCGGGGCCAAGGCGCCCAGCGCCAACCGCATCACCCTGCTGCGCGACGCCGACGGCGACGGGGTGGCGGAAACGCGCACGGCCTTCCTGGAGAACCTGACCTCGCCCTTCGGCATGGCCCTGGTGGGAGATGCGCTCTACGTCGCCAACGCCGACGCCGTGGTCGTCTTCCCCTATCAGCAGGGCCAGACGCGGATCGCCGCGCCCGCGCGTCGCCTCGCCGCCCTGCCGGCGGGCCGGAACCACCACTGGACCAAGAGCCTGGTGGCCAGCGCCGACGGGACGCGGCTCTATGTCGGCGTCGGCTCCAACTCCAATATCGGCGAGAACGGCCTGGGCGAAGAGGTCGGCCGCGCCGCCATCCACGAGATCGACATCGCCACCGGGGCCAGCCGCATCTTCGCCTCGGGCCTGCGCAATCCGGTCGGCATGGCCTGGCAGCCGGACAGCGGCAAGCTGTGGGTCGCGGTCAACGAGCGCGACGAACTCGGCAATGATCTGGTCCCGGACTACATGACCTCGGTGACGCCCGGCGGCTTCTACGGCTGGCCATGGAGCTATTTCGGCGAAATCGTCGATGCGCGGGTCGAGCCGCGCAATCCGGAGGGGGTCGCCCGCGCGCTGCGACCCGACTACGCCCTGGGCGCCCATACGGCCTCGCTGGGACTAACCTTCGGCGAGGGCGGCCTGTTCCCCGACCGTTATCGGGGCGGCGCGTTCGTCGGCCAGCACGGCTCCTGGAACCGGACGCCGCGCAACGGCTATCGCGTGATCTTCGTGCCGTTCGCGGGCGGCGTTCCGTCAGGGGCGCCGGAAGATATCCTGACCGGCTTCCTCAACGAACGGGACCAGGCGATGGGCCGCCCGGTCGGGGTTCAGTTCGATCGCTTGGGCGCGCTGCTGGTCGCGGACGACGTCGGCAACGTCATCTGGCGGGTCTCGCCGTCGCCCTGACGCCGAATTGGGAAAGGCCCCGGCGGATCGCTCCGTCGGGGCCTTCTTTTCAGGGTCGGAGCGCGTTCACCCGGCCGGTTCGACAATGATCACCGGAGGCGGCGTCGGCGCGGGCGTCGCGGGCGCCGTGTTCAGGGTCGAGGTCGAAGGCGACGCCGGAGCCGGCGTGTAAGGCTGCGGACCGGTGGGGACGGTCGGCTCCGGACTCGCCGCCCGGGGCGCGGCGGCGGCGGTCGGACCCGGGGCGCGGATGGCCTCGCGAGGGGCCGGGGCCGCGGCGGGACGGCGCAGGGGAGCGGCCTCGCTGACCACCGGGGCCGCCGCGACGACGGGTTCCGGCGCAGAGGCGCTGGCGAGCGGAGCCACGGCGGTCTCTGTCGGCATGGCCGACAGCACCGGCGCGGTCGCGGCCGGCTCAACCAGCGGGCCTGAGGCTTCTTCGCCACCGCTCATCGCCAGCACGACGCCGATACCGCCGAGCACGAGAACGGCGACAGGGGTCAGGATCATCCAGGTCCTGAGCTTGCCCTGACCGCCGCGCGCCCTGCCGCGGCGGGCATAGACGGGGACGAAGGCTTCGCCGTGCGTCACGTCGGCGTCCAGCGTTTCAATACGGTCGCCGTACGGCTTGGCGGGATCAGCGGGATAGGTCACGGACATTACAAGTTTCTCCAAATCTCGTGGAAGAAACCGATCTGTCAGATCGCGGTTCCGTGATTTCTGTTTGGCCGCGAAGAAACACCGTTACCGCCACAATTGGGGCGGTAACGGCGCGGCTTTGTGCTCAAACAATATTACGCGGCAAGACCTCAGAAGTTGGTGAGTTCCGAAATCGACAGCACGGCGGGCTGCGGACTACCGCTGGAGTAGGTGCCGACCCAGATTTCATAGCGGCCGGAGACAGACCCCAAGGTGATCAGCGGATTGTTGTCCTCGCCCGAGTCGTCGTCGCAGTACCATTCGCCGTTCGGCCCATTGACCACCAGGGTGGTGTCGGCCTTGGACAGCACCGAGATCTTGATGTTCAGGGAACCGTTGCCGTTCCATTGGAAACGGAAGTCGGGCGCATTGGTGATGAAGCCGGCGCAACCGCTTCCGGCGTTCGAGGCGCTGATGCTGCCGCCAGCGCGCAGGCTGACCAGATGCGGGTCCGGCTGGAAGCCCGGCGCCAGCGTGATGCTGCCGTAGTTGGGCTGGGCATTGTAGTCCTGGGCCGCGACGGGCCCGGCGAGCGCCAGGGCGCAGGCGGCCATCAGAAGATATTTCATCGGTTTGGTCCCCCGGGGATCAGTCCGGCCCCACGCCGTCAATCCGCGTTCGGTGATTAAGCCTTGCCGTAGGCGGTTCTACAAGCGGCTGTCAGACTTCGGCAGGTTCATCCGGCGTCACCGCCGCATCGGCGCCACGCCTTTGAGCAAACGCGCGCTCTTTCGGGCCCAAACGGCCCTGTGATTCCCCTGCCGGTTGACCGCGGTCGATGGCTTGTCCATCACCAAGGAACGAACGGCTTTCAGCGGAGCGGGCGACGACGATGGGTCTGGTGGCGAACATCAAGCGCAACATGCGTTTCGCCAAGGGGCTGCGCCGTCTGCTCAAGCGCATCAAGCCGATCGAGCTGGATAGCGCCGACCTGGTCTGTGACGACTGGGAAGAGGCGGTCGACAGGTTCGGCGATCGGGTCGCCATCGTCGACGACCGGCGGACGGTCACCTATCGCGAGCTCGACGCCATGGCCAACCGCTTCGGCCACTGGGCCCAAAGCCGCCGGCTCAAGCGCGGCGACACCATCGCCCTGGTGATGCTCAACCGGGCCGAATACATCGCGGCCTGGATGGGGTTCGCCAAGGTCGGCGTCGCCACCGCCCTGATCAACACCAATCTGACCGGCCACGCCCTGGCCCACTGCCTGTCCATCTCCAACGCCTCCCAGGTGGTGACGGACGAGGATTGCTGGAAACGGGTCGAGGACGCGCGCGCCCTGTCCGGCCGCAACCTGATGCTCTGGGTGCTGGGGCTCCGGGACGATGACGAGGCGGACGAGCGGCGGGGGCTGGACAAGCCGGTGCGCAGCGGTTCGTCCGTGCGGCCCGCCCGGTCGGCGCGTTCGGGCCTTACCAACCGCGACACGGCGATGTTCATCTACACCTCGGGCACCACCGGCCTGCCCAAGGCGGCCAAGATCACCCATGCCCGGGCCCGGACCTATATGCGGGCCTTCGCCGGAGCGACGGCCGCGACCGAAAAGGACGTCACCTTCAACGTCCTGCCGCTCTATCATTCGACCGGCGGACTGGTCGGGGTGGGGCCCGCCCTGCTGAACGGCGGCCAGCTGGTGCTGCGCAAGCGGTTCTCGGCGACGAATTTCTGGCCGGATGTGACGGCCTCGGGCGCGACGCTGTTCGTCTACATCGGCGAACTGTGCCGCTACCTCGTCAATTGCCCGGAAACGGAAGGCGAGCGGTCGCACAAACTGCGCCTTGCCTTCGGCAACGGCTTGCGGCCCGACGTCTGGACCGATTTCCAGAAGCGGTTCGCCATCCCCGACATCCTGGAATTCTACGGCTCGACCGAGGGCAATGTCTCGGTGTTCAATTTTGACGGCAAGCCGGGGGCCATCGGGCGGGTGCCAGGCTTCCTGAAAAAACAGATCAATTTCCGCCTCGTCCGGTTCGACATGGACACCGAGGAGCCGGTTCGCGGACCCGACGGCCTGTGTCAGCTGGCGAAGGCGGGCGAGGTCGGCGAGGCGCTGGGCATGATCGGCGACGACATCCGCCACGCCTTCTCCGGCTATGCCGACAAGGCCGCGTCGGAGAAGAAGATCCTGCGCGACGTCTTCGCACGCGGCGACCGCTGGTTCCGCACCGGGGATCTGATGAAGCAGGACAGCGAGGGCTATGTCTATTTCATCGACCGCATCGGCGACACCTTCCGCTGGAAGGGCGAGAACGTCTCGACCGCCGAGGTCGAGCAACGGCTGGCCGACGCCCCCGGGGTCAAGGAAGTCATCGCCTACGGCGTTCCGGTTCCGGGACACGACGGCAAGGCCGGGATGGTCGCCCTGGTGATCGACGGCCGGTTCGCCGCGAGGCCCTTCGCCGACTGGGTTGACCAGGAACTGCCCGCCTATGCCCGCCCGGTCTTCGTCCGCCTGATCAAATCGGCCGACACCACGGGGACGTTCAAATACAAGAAGGTCGATCTCGTCGCCGATGGATTCGATCCCGACAAGGTCGACGGCCCGCTGTACGTGCGGGGTGGCAAGAATGGCTACACAAGGCTGAGCGAGACGGCCCGCGCCGCGATTCTGAACGGCGAATCCCGGCTTTGACGGGCCGCGGTTCGCAACCGCCCCTTAATCATTAACGGCGAAGGTCCGCGTAACTCGCGCGCAGGATCCACCGCTCTCCATGTTCCAGATCATCGGCATCGTCCTGCTGTTCGCCATGGTGTTCGGCAGCTACATCCTGGCCGGCGGCAAGATGGGTGTGATCATGCACTCACTGCCCTACGAGCTGATGGCCATTCTGGGCGCGGCCGTGGCGGCCTTTCTGATCGGCAACAGCGTCACGACCATCAAGTCGACCCTGGGCGGCTTCGGCAAGGTGTTCGCCGGGTCCAAATGGAAGCGGCAGGACTACAAGGACCTGCTGTCCCTGCTGTTCCAGCTGACCAAGACGATGAAGTCCAAGGGCGTCATCGCCCTGGAAAGCCACATCGAAAAGCCGGCCGAGAGCACCATCTTCCAGAAATACCCCAAGGTGCTGAAGGACCATTTCGCCACCGACTTCATCTGCGACACCCTGCGGATGATGACCATGAACCTCGAGGATCCGCACCAGATCGAGGACGCCATGGAAAAGCAGCTGGAAAAGCACCACCACGAGGCCCTCGCGGGGGCCCACGCCCTGCAGACCATGGCCGACGGCCTGCCGGCTCTGGGCATCGTCGCGGCCGTTCTGGGGGTGATCAAGACCATGGGTTCGATCACCGAGCCGCCGGAAATTCTTGGCGGCATGATCGGCGGCGCCCTGGTCGGCACCTTCCTCGGCGTCTTCCTCGCCTACGGTCTGGTTGGACCGATGTCGGTGCGGCTGAAGGAAATCGTCGATGGCGACGGCGCCTTCTACAAGATCATCCAGTCGGTGCTGGTCGCCCACCTGCACGGCAACGCCGCCCAGATTTCCGTCGAGATCGGCCGCGGCGACATCCCCTCCTCGGCCCAGCCGTCCTTCCTCGAGATGGAAGAATCGCTGTCGGCAGCGCCGATGGAAGCCTGACCTCACGGGCGATCACGCGTCCGGGAACGCCTTGCGGTGTTTCCGGTTAGGGATGAGAGCGATGGTCCGCGACGGCTGATCCGGTCCGGGCCATCGTCGGAGGACCTCATCATGAGACACTGGATCGCCCTCGCCGCCGCCGGCGCC
>CALRJO020000044.1:0-24451 GCA_943367565.1 Brevundimonas vancanneytii | reverse complement strand
GTCGCCGCCGGCCTCGTCCAGGGCCTGGTGGTCGCTGACGACCGCGCCGGCTTCGCCCTCGAGGTCGCCGCCTCCGACGCCGCCCTCTACGCCCCGGTCCGCGACGCCGCCGAGGCCGCGCTCAAGGCCCTGCCGGGCATGGCCCGGGTCGCCGTGGTCCTCACCGCCGAGACCCTGAAGGTATCCGCCCCGCGCCGCGCCTCCCTCTCGCCCCAGGCCGTCGATCAGGGCCGCCCGAAAGCGCCCGTCGCCACCGCCCGGCCCGCCCACGTCCGCCGCGTCCTCGCCGTCGCCAGCGGCACGGGCGGGGTCGGCAAGTCCACCGTCGCGGTCAATCTCGCCGCCGCCTTCGCCGCCCGCGGCCTGTCGGTCGGCGTGCTCGACGCCGACGTATACGGCCCCTCGATCCCGACCATGCTCGGCGTCTCGGGCGCGCCGGAGTATGTCGACAACCAGATCACCCCCCACGTCGCCCACGGCCTGAAGACCATGTCGGTCGGCCTGCTGACCAAGGCCACCGACGCCATGATCTGGCGCGGCCCCATGGCCTCCCAAGCCCTGACCCAGATGCTGACCCAGACCCGCTGGGGCACGGAAGAAGCGCCGCTCGACATCCTGGTCGTCGACCTGCCGCCCGGCACCGGCGACGTCCAGCTGACCCTCGTTCAGAAGACCCCCCTCGACGGCGCCGTCATCGTCTCCACCCCGCAGGAGGTGGCGCTGGCCGACGCCCGCCGCGCCCACACCCTGTTCCGGAAGGTCGAGGCCCCGACCCTTGGCCTGATCGAGAACATGACCGGCCCCGTGTTCGGCCGCGGCGGGGCGGAAGCCGAGGCCGAACGGCTCGGCATCCCCTACCTCGGCGACCTGCCCCTGGACGCCGCCCTGCGCGAAGGCGCCGACGCCGGCGTCCCGGTCGTGGTCAGCGATCCCGACGGCGACATCGCCGCCCGGTTCGCGGGCTTCGCCGACGCCCTGGCGAATAAACTCGGCCTTTAGGGTTTTCAAACGCAACCCTAACCGCCACCCTGTCGGTTCCAGTCACTCTGCGAGCCGCCCATGTCCGTCGACGCCCTGTTCCGCCCCTTCCAGGTCAAGTCCCTGAAGATGCCCAACCGCATCGTCATGGCGCCGATGACGCGGTCGTTCTCGCCGGGCGGGATCCCGACCAGCGACGGGGCCGGCTACTACCGCCGCCGGGCCGAGGGCGGGGTCGGGCTGATCATTACCGAGGGCACGGTCGTCGAACGCCCCGCCGCCCGCAACGACGCCAGGGTGCCCGTCTTCCATGGCGAGGCCCTGCCCGAATGGAAGAAGGTGGTGGAGGAGGTCCACGCCGCCGGCGGCCTGATCGCGCCCCAGCTCTGGCACGTCGGCTCGGCGCGCGGGCAGGGGGCCGACTGGACCCCGCTCGGCAAGGTCGACAGCCCCTCCGGCTTCACCACCCCCGGCAACCGCAAGCTGGAGCCGATGACCGACGAAGACATCGCCGACACCATCGCCGCCTTCGGCCGCTCGGCCCGCGCCACGCGCGAGCTGGGCTTCGACGCCGTCGAGATCCATGGCGCCCACGGCTATCTGATCGACCAGTTCTTCTGGTCCGGCCTCAACGACCGCGCCGACAAATGGGGCGGCGGGACCATCGCCGACCGCGCCCGCTTCGGCGCCGAGGTGGTCCGGGCCGTGCGCGAGGGGGTCGGCCCGGACATGGCCCTGATCCTGCGCCTGTCGCAGTGGAAGTCGCACGATTTCGCCGCCAGGAACGCCCACGATCCCGCCGAGCTCGAAGCCTGGCTGACGCCCCTGGCCGAGGCCGGCGTCGACGTCTTCCACTGCTCCCAGCGCCGCTTCTGGGAGCCGGAGTTCGAGGGCTCGGAGCTCAATTTCGCCGGCTGGACGAAGAAGGTCACCGGCCTGCCGACCATCACGGTCGGCTCGGTCGGCCTCGACGGCGAGTTCATCGCGGCCTTCGGCGGCGCGGGGTCCAAGCCCGCCTCGCTGGACGGCCTGATCGAACGGCTGGAGAGGGACGAATTCGACCTCGTCGCCGTCGGCCGCGCCCTGCTGGCCGACCCGCACTGGGTCGAGAAGATCCGCGACGGTCGGCTGGACGAACTGAAGGATTTCGAGCGGTCGGCGATGGCGTCGCTGAGCTGAGGATCAGGTGATTGGTGATTGGTGATTGGAGGTTTCGTGCACCACGAGCATCGACCATTCATCCGCGACGGATGAGCCCGCAATCACCAATCACCAACCACCAATCACTCCGCCTCCACCACCACCGCCGTCCCGTAGGCCAGCACCTCGGTGACGCCGTCCATGATCTCGTTGGACTCATAGCGCATGGCGATCACGGCGTTGGCCCCCATGGCCCGGGCGTGCTCGACCAGCTCCTGATAGGCCTCGGCCCGCGAGGTCTCGGCCAGTTTGACATAGACCTCGACCCGTCCGCCCAACATCGACTGCAGCCCGCCCAGCATGTCGCTGATGGCGTTTCGCGACCGCACCGTGATGCCCCGCACCAGCCCCAGCGTCTTCACCACCCGATAGCCGGGGACGTCATTGGTGGTCACGATCAGCATGGATGGCTCTCCCTCTGGATCCGGCTGTCCGCAACCCTACTCCTTCCGCTCATCCCCGCGAAAGCGGGGACCCAGTCCTGTCCAGCCTGGCGCTGGCGTTTCAGGACAAGCCGCCGGGTAAGCCGGGATCGACCAGTCATCCAAAGCACTGGGTCCCCGCTTTCGCGGGGATGAGCGGACGGGGAGGAGGTTCTAGCGTCGCTCCAGCACCCGGAACCGGAAGGGATGGTCGTCCTTCTCGCCCGCGGCATGCGCTTCCGACGATACGTCCGTCCACGCCCCCTCGTCGAACGCCGGAAACAGCACATCGCCCTCGGGCTCGGCCTCGACCTCGGTCAGATAGATGCGCCTTGCCCGCGGCAGGGCCTTTTCGAACAGGGCCACGCCGCCGATGACGCAGATCTCGTCGACCCCGTCCTCCTCGGCCGTCTCGCGCGCGATCTCGACCGCCTCGTCCAGGGTCGTGCACACCACGGCCCCGCGGGCCGCGAACGATTCATCGCGCGACAGGATCAGGTTCAGCCGGCCGGGCAGGGGCTTCAGCGGCAGGCTTTCCCACGTCCGCCGGCCCATGATGCAGGGCTTGCCCAGGGTGATGGCCTTGAACCGCTGCAGGTCAGAGCGGAGCCGCCACGGCAGGTCGCCGTCCCGGCCGATCACGCCGTTGCGGGCGCGGGCGACGACGAGAACGAGTTGGGGCAGGGCCAAGCGGACCTCGGGAATAACAGGCGACGGCCCATGCGGCCGCCGCCCGTTCTTACAGCCTCAGGCGTCGGGTTCCAGCACCTTGAACCGGAACAGCAGCGCCCCGATCGCGGCGCCGATGGCCGGCGCGACGAAGAACAGCCAGACCTGGCTCAAGGCCTCGCCGCCCTGCAGCACGGCCGGGCCGAAGCTGCGGGCCGGATTGACCGAGACGCCCGTCACCTGGATGCCGACGATATGGATCACGGCCAGCGTCAGGCCGATGGCCAGGCCCGCGAAGGCGCCCTGACCCTTGGCCCCGGTCACGCCGAGAATGACGACGACGAAGATGGCCGTGGCCACGACCTCGAAGATCAGCGCCGCCTGCATGCCGTATCCGCCCGGCGACCCGGCGTCGAAGCCGTTGGCCCCGAGACTGGCGAAGCCGGTCTGGGCGATGTGGCCGAGGATGGCCGCGCCCGCGACGGCGCCGAGAATCTGCGCCACCCAGTACAGGCCCATGTCCTTCAACGACATCCGCCCGGCCACGAAGGCCGCCAGACTGACCGCCGGATTGACGTGGCACCCCGAGACCGGCCCGATGCCGTATGCCATGGCCACGATGGCCAGGCCGAACGCCAGGGCGATGCCCAGCTGGCCGACGGTATCGAACCCGCCCAGCACCGCCGCCCCGCACCCGAACAGAACCAGCACCAGCGTGCCGACGAACTCGGCCGAAAACTTCTTCACCATGGCAACCTCCCCGTTGCTACGGCCCCGCCTTGCGCGGGGTCGAGGGGAGGGTGGGGTGAGTCTTATGGTGAAGCTAGACTGGCGGAACGTCGGTTTCCGGTTCCAGCCAGTGCAGCCATTTCCGCTGCATCGCCTGTTCAAGGTCGATCCCCGCCCGGTCGCAATAGATCAGCAGCATCCCCAGCACATCCGCCGCCTCATCGCCCAGCTTGCCGGCGTCCGCCTCGCCCCGCGCCCGTCCGCTCATGCGCAGATGCTCGGCCGTCAGCTCGCCCAGCTCCTCCTGCACCTTCAGCAGGGCCCAGTCGCCGGAGCGTTCGATGCCGTGCTCGGCGGCGTAGAGGTCGGAGATGCGCAGGACGGAGGTGGTGAGGTCGGAGAGGTTCATGCTGATCCTCCTACGCTATCGTCATTCCGGGCGCAGCCTCGCTTCAGCGAGGCGTGGACCCGGAACCCAGCGGCGCCGAAGGCGACCTGTTCACGCTCCGGCGCTCCCGACAGCTTCGCGCTCACGCGCGCCGCTGGGTTCCGGGTTTCGCTACGCTCGCCCGCAATGACGATAGCGGGATCAGACCGCGACCGGCGCCTTGATATGCGGCCACGGCTCATACCCCTCGAGCACGAAGTCCTCGAGCGTATAGGCGAACAGGTCATCCCGCGGCCGGATCGTCATGACCGGGGCCGGCCGAGGCTCCCGCGCCAGCTGGGCCTCGGCCTGTTCCACATGGTTCAGATACAGATGCGCATCCCCGAAGGTGTGCACGAATTCGCCGGGCTTCAGCCCGCAGACCTGGGCCACCATCAGGGTCAGCAGGGCATAGGAGGCGATGTTGAACGGCACGCCCAGGAACACATCCGCCGACCGCTGGTACAGCTGGCAGCTCAGCCTGCCGTCGGCGACGAAGAACTGGAACAGGCAGTGGCAGGGCGGCAGGGCCATGTCGTCGACATCGGCGGGGTTCCAGGCCGACACGATATGCCGGCGGCTGTTGGGGTTGGTCTTCAGCCCCTCGACCAGTTTGGTGATCTGGTCGATGACCCGCCCGTCGGGCGCCGCCCACGACCGCCACTGCTTGCCATAGACCGGTCCCAGTTCGCCCTCGGCGTCGGCCCATTCGTTCCAGATCGAAACGCCGTTGTCCTTCAGCCAGCCGATATTGGTCTCGCCGCGCAGGAACCACAGCAGTTCGACGATGATCGACCGCAGATGCAGCTTCTTGGTCGTCAGGACCGGAAACCCCCTGGCCAGGTCGAACCGCATCTGCCGCCCGAACACGCCCAGCGTCCCCGTGCCGGTCCGGTCGTCGCGCCGCGCGCCATTGTCGAGGATGTCGCGCAGCAGGTTGAGGTACTGCCATTCGGGGTGATCCGCCGCGACGGCGCCCGTGCGGGCGTGCAGATCGGCGAGGGAGGCGACGGCGTTCATTGGAACAGGATGCCCCTGATTCGGTCGTCCGGGCAGCCAGGTGATTCGCTTGCCCACAGCCTATCCGTTTCCTTTCCCCATTTCGGGGGAAGGTGGGCCGCGAAGCGGCTCGGATGGGGGCTCTTTCCGCATCCGAAAGCCGGAAGAGACGAGCGCGCCGCAAGCTGCCCCCATCCGTCAGGCTTCGCGGCCCACCTTCCCCCGAAATGGGGGAAGGGAATGCTGACAATCCGCCGATTGCCAGCATATCCCGCGCCGCCAACACGCGGATTCCGCGCCGTTTCCAGAAATTACAGCGTCCCCAGCCCGCCACAGGAAGCCGCCGGCCCAGACTTCCCGCTTGCGATCTGCGGCGGAGAAGACCCTTGGACGACGACCCACCCTGGCCCGAACATCTGCTGGCCTCCAACCATCCGGTCCGGGAATGGCGGTCCCGGTCCGACGCGACATGGGAGGCCATCCGCCGGGACTATCTGTCCGGCGCGCCCGCCCGCGACCTGTGCGACCGCTATGACGTTGCGCTCAGCACCCTGAGGCTGAAGGCCAGGGAGGGCGGCTGGCGTCGCGCCGACCAGGCTGACAGCGATCTGTTCCCCGCTGACGCCGACCGCTGGGCCGATGACGCGGCGCCGGACGCCGGAGCCGAAGCCGAAGACGAGGACTGGGCCGATCTGGCCGAGCGCGCCCGGTTCCGCCTGCGCCGGGCCATCGCCTCCGGCCGCGCCGCCGAGGCCGCCTCATGGCTGCGCGTCCACGACCGCCTCCGCGCCCTCGTCGCCGCCGGGGCCGCGCCGGCCGGTCCCGTGCCCGACGTCAAACCGGACCCGGATCCGATCCAGGCCGCCATGTCCGTCGCCGCCCGGATCGGATCCCTCGCCCGCCGCGCCGCCCGGGCGACGGACGAGGCGGAAATGCGGGCGATCGAGGCCGAGGTCGAGACCCTCAATTCCCACGCTGGCGCCCGGACGCCCGCGGCCGAGGCGCCCGACGCCGACGGGACTTTGGACTCTCTGGACTCTTTGGACCCTGTTTTTTCCGACCCGGTCGATGCGACTCCGGCGCCCGACCGATCAACCCTGCTGCGCACGCGCGAACGTCGCCTCGAACTCGGCCTCGGCGTCGCCGACCTCGATCAGACGCTCGCCGGCCTCGACCGGGCCTGGGCGGGCAGCGGCCTCAGCCCCTGAAGCCGTCCGCGTCCAGAAACGCCTGCTCCTCCGGCGTCGTCTCCCGCCCCAGCGCGCAGTTCCGATGCGGAAAGCGGCCGAAGCGAACGATGACGCCGTGATGATGCTCGGCCCAGCGGTCCTCGTCGGCGCGCTCCATGGTCTGGAACAGGGCCAGCTGACGGTCCTGATCGGCCATGTTTTCAGAATGTTGCAGCGGCAGGTAGAAAAACCGTCTCAGGTCGTTCCCGATCGACCGGTCCTGCCCCGCGTCCAGCGCCATCACCGCGAAATGCCGCGCCAGCGGATCGGTCGCGAAGGCATGGCCGGTGCCCCGGAACACATTCCTCGGATACTGGTCCAGCAGGATCAGCAGGGCCAGCGACCCCTCCGGTGTCTCCGCCCAGTGATCCAGTTCGCGCCGGGCCGCCGCGAAATGCGCGTCGCCGAAGCCGCGCCGGAACCGGGAGTCAAAGGCGTCGTCCTTGGCGAACCATTTGGCGGGCCCGGCCTCTTTCCAGAAGGCGACGACGGCGGAAGGCGTTATGTCTGCGCTCATGACTGACCAAATAGCCGCGCCGCTCCCCGTGTTCCATGACCGCGACTGCGATCTGTCGATCATCCGCGGCAAGCGCGTCGCCGTGATCGGCTACGGCAGCCAGGGCCGCACCCATGCGCTGAACCTGCGCGACTCGGGCGTGGCCGACATCGTCGTCGGCCTCAAACCCGGCTCCGCCAGTCGGGCGAAGGCGGAGGCCGACGGCTTCCCGGCCCTCACCGCCGGGGAGGCCGCCGCCTCGGCCGAGGTCGTCGCCGTCATGGTCTCCGACGAGGCCCACCGCGACCTGTGGCGCGACGAGCTGGAGCCGAACATCCGTCCCGGCGCCGCCCTGGTCTTCGCCCACGGCCTGTCGGTCCGCTTCGGCCTGGTCCAGCCGCGCCCCGACCTCGATGTCATCCTCGCCTCGCCCAAGGGCATCGGCCCGCGCATCCGCGACCTCTATGTCGAAGGGCAGGGGGTCTTCGCCCTGTTCGGCGTGCATCAGGACGCGACCGGCGGCGCCCATGCGCTGGGCCTGTCCTATGCCGCGGCCCTGGGCTGCGGCCGCAAGGGCATCCTCGAGACGACCTTCGCCGCCGAATGCGAGAGCGACCTGTTCGGCGAGCAGGTGGTGCTGTGCGGCGGGGTGGCCGAACTGGTCGACGCCGCCTTCATGAAGCTGGTCAGCGCCGGCTATCCGCCCGAGGTCGCCTGGTTCGAATGCTTCTACGAGGTCAAGCTGGTCACCGACCTGATGTTCGAACGCGGCGTCGCCGGCGCCTTCACCCGCATCTCCAACACGGCGGAGTACGGCGCCTATCTGACCGGCCCCCGCATCATCGGCGAGCCGTCGCGCGCGGCCATGGACACGGTCCTGGCCGAGGTCCGGTCGGGCGATTTCGTCCACCGCCTGATGGCCGACTATGACGCCGGCTCGCCCGACCTGCTGGCCCGGCGCGAGGCCCTGGCCGGCCGCGCGATCGAGACCGTGGGGGCGCATCTGAACGCGGTGGCGGCGAAGGCGGGGGATTGAGGCGGGGAACCCCGGGGCCCCGAAGGGCTGTCTCGTCTTTCCGGGGAAAGATGGTCGGAGTGAGAGGATTCGAACCTCCGACCCCTGCGTCCCGAACGCAGTGCTCTACCAGGCTGAGCCACACTCCGACTTGAGGAGGGGGCTTATAGCCACGGGCTTTGACGCCCGCAAGCGGCGTTTTGCCGTGCGTTGAAATAGTCTCGAAACCGGTTCTTGCATCGCCCGCGGCCTTCGCGTATCTCGACCGCCTTCCGGCGCTTCGGCCCCGGACGCGCCGGACCTGCTGGGGAATGGTGTAATGGTAACACTCCGGTTTTTGGTACCGTCATTCTAGGTTCGAGTCCTAGTTCCCCAGCCATCCGCGCCCCCGTCCCCGACACTGTGTCCCCCGCGTCTTCCCATCCGCTCGCCGCTCCGGGACGGTCGCGACGGCGTCCGCACGGCGCGCGCCCGCCGAACCGGCGTGATTTTCTCGCCCCGGACTGAAACCCGATCAACCTCCGTGCGTTGTGTGTCCGCTAACGGACACAAACAGTGTTAAGGGGCGTGGTTAGCACCGGGGGAGTGATGTGTCCGAGTCGGCCGACCTGCGGGTCCTGATTGTTGAAGACCAGGCCCTGCTCGCCATGGAGCTTGAGCTGGTGCTGGAAGAGACCGGCTGCGACGTCGTGGGCTGCGCCATGGACCGCGCCGGCGCCTTGGCGATCGCCGAACGCGAACCGCCGGATCTGGCGCTGGTCGACATCAACCTGCTGGACGGCATGACCGGCCCCGACATCGCGCGGCGCCTCGTGGACGAGTTCGGCGCCGCCGTGATCTTCCTGACCGCCAATCCGGAACAGATCCCCGAGGATTTCGCCGGCGCCCTCGGGGCCGTATCCAAGCCGTTCGACGAAGCCACCATCCGGGGGGTCGTGCCCTTCGTCCAGCAGTTCCTCCGGCATCAAACCCTTGGCGAACTCCCGCGCCGCTTCCGCCTGGCGCCCTGGCTGGCCGCCCCGTCCTGAGGCTCGTCAGGCCAGTCCGCCGCCCAGATCGAGTCCCGGCGAGGCTGGAGGCGCCCCCTCGGGGTCCAGGTCCAGCTGCATCAGGGTGACGTCCAGCCATCGCCCGAACTTCCAGCCGACCTGGCGATAGACGCCCGCGTCCCGGAACCCCAGGGCCCGATGCAGGGAGATCGAGGCCGCGCTGGTGTCGCTGTCGCTGATGGCCCCGATCAGATGCCGAAGCCCCCGGTCGCGGGTCCGGGCGATCAGGGCCTCCAGCAGGGTGCGGCCCACGCCCCGGCGCCGCGCGTGGTCCTCGACATAGATCGAAACCTCGACGCCATAGCGGTAGGCCGGACGCGGCCGGAACGGCGAGGCATAGGCATAGCCGGCGAAACGGCCGTCGATCTCGGCGGCCAGCCAGGGCAGGGCGTGGCCCCGCACCGCCGCGAACCGCTGCGCCATCTCCTCGAGGCCGGGCGGCGTGGTCTCGAAGGTGGCCGTGCCGCCCTCGACCTCGCGGGCATAGAGGGCGGTGATCGCCGGCAGGTCGCTCTCGACGGCGTCCCGAAGACTGAGGCTCATTTCGTCAGGCAGGGGCTGGAGAGGCCGTCAGCAACCGTCAGTGGCGTCATTGGGGAACCCTGCTAATCTTCGCCGTCAACCGGGGGAGAAGGGATCATGAAACCACGTCTTTTGGTCGCCGCGATAGCCGGCTCGTTGGCTGCGGTCCTGCCGGGCGTCGCCGCGGCCCAGTCCAAGCCGGGCATGGCCGCCCCGCCGGCGGCGCGTCCGGCCACGGTCGAGATCCGGGTCTGCAATGAAAGCGGCCGCAACGGGATGGTGGCCATCTCCTACGTCGAGGTCGGCACGGGCCGGTTCATCAACCGCGGCTGGTACGTCGTGAACAACGGCGCCTGCACCGACCTGGTCTCGACCGACAACGCCAATTTCTACATGTACGGCGACGCCATGGACGGATCTGGCCTGGCATGGTCGGGCAACCACGCCCTCTGCGTCCAGTATCCGGGTCCCTACACCTTCTGGTCCGACGGCAGCGATACCTGCCCGACCGGGTATGAGACCCGCAATTTCGTGGTCATGCGCGCCGAAGACGTCGGGCCGTACACCTGGACCCTGGAGCCCTGAACCGGGCGGGCAGGGGAGCGGGTCAGCCCCGCTCCCAGCCCTTGTCGATGGCCCAGACCGCGAAGGCGTAGTCGTGGGCGACCTCCTTCAGATAGTCGAACCTCCCCGATGATCCCGCGTGGCCGGCCTCCATGTTGATCTTCAGCAGGACGGGCTTGCCGGAGGTCGTGGCCGGCCTCAGCTTCGCCACCCATTTCTCCGGCTCCCAATAGGTCACCCGGGGATCCGACAGTCCTCCGGTCGCCAGCACCGCCGGATAGGCCATCGGCCCGACCTGGTCGTAGGGGCTGTAGCTCATCATATAGTCATAGGCCTCGGGATCCTCGATCGGATTGCCCCACTCGGGCCATTCCGGCGGCGTCAGCGGCAGGCTGGTGTCGCTCATGGTGTTGATCACATCCACGAACGGCACCTGGCCGATGATGCCGGCCCACAGGTCGGGCCGCATGTTGTTGACCGCCCCCATCAGCAATCCGCCCGCCGACCCGCCCTGGGCCACGATATGCCCGGCCTTGCCGTGGCCGCTCGAGATCAGATGCTCGGCGGCGGCGATGAAGTCGGTGAAGGTGTTCTTCTTGGTGAAACGCCGGGCGTCGAGGAACCAGCCCCAGCCCTTGTCCGAGCCGCCGCGGATATGGGCGATGGCGTAGATCCAGCCCCGGTCGACCAGCGACAGCCGGTTGGTCGAGAAGCTGGCCGGCATCGGAATTCCGTACGAACCGTAGCCGTAGAGCAGCAGCGGCGCCGAGCCGTCGACCGGCGTCGACTTGCGGCGCAGCACCGTCACCGGCACCAGCTGACCGTCCGGGGCAGGGGCGTTCAGCCGCTCGACGACATAGTCATTTGCGTCGTGGCCCGACGGCACCTCCTGCACCTTGCGCAGGGTTCGCTCGCGCGTGGCCAGGTCATAGTCATAGGTCGAGGTCGGGGTGGACGGCGAATTGTAGCCGTAGCGCATGACGGCGGTGTCGAACTCCGATGCGCCGCCCAATGACAGGGAGTAGGCGGGCTCATCGACGGCGATCTCGTGCTCGGCGCCGGCGCGGTCGCGGATGATGATCCGCGTGTTGGCGTCGGCCCGTTCCTGGCGGCCGATAAAGCTCTTCACCAGGGCGAATCTCTCAATATAGCGGCCCGGCGTGTGCGGGACCAGGTCTGTCCAATGGGCCTTGCCCGGGGTCGCCGTGGGCGCCTCGACGATCCTGAAATCGATCGATTCGTCGGCGTTGGTGCGGATGACCCAGCGGTCGCCCCAATGGTCGGCGTCATACAGCCGGCCGACGTGGCGCGGCTCCATAACGACCGGCGTCGCCGTCGGCGTGGCGGCTGGAATTATGCGTCCTTCCGACGTCTCCTGGTTGCCGATCGAGATCAGGACGAAGGCGTCGTCGGTCGTCCGGCCGACGCCGATGAACATGCCGTCGTCGGTTTCCTCATAGACGAGGGTGGTCTCGCCGCCGCGCGCCGGTCGGCGGAAGATCTTGTCGGGACGTCCGTTGTCGTCTCGGTTGGTCCAGAAGATCCACTGGCTGTCGGGCGAAAAGGTGAAATTGCCGGTGGCCGAACCGATCGGGTCGGGCAGGACCTCGCCGGTGTTCAGGTCCCTGACGAAGATCTGGTGCACTTCAGAACCCTGCGCATCCTCGGCGTAGGAGAACAGGGCGTGGTCGGGGCTGTGGCCGGTCGCCGAGACTTGCGAATAGGCCTTGCCCTCCGCCAGGGCGTTGGCGTCAAGCAACAGCTGGGCTTCGCCCGCGCCCCCGCGCGGCTTCCGCATATACCGCGGATGCTGATCACCGGTCCGGTATTCGACGTAATATTCCCAGGCGCCGTCGGGAGAGGGGACCGTGCTGTCCGCCTCCTTGATCCGCCCCTTCATCTCCTCGAACATCGTCGCCTGCAGGGGCAGGGTCGAGACCATCATGGCCTCGCGATAGGCGTTCTCGGCCTCGAGGTGTTCCTTGACGTCGGCCTTGATGAGGGTCGGGTCGCGCAGGACCGCCTGCCAGTTGTCGTCCTTCATCCACTGATAGTCGTCGACCCGGATCCGGCCCAGCTGCTCGATGCGGACCGGAATCTTCTTCGCGACGGGCGGGACGGGCGTTCCTTGGGACATCGGGGCTCCGGTAGGGCGGGCGTGGGCGGGAAGGGCCGTCGCGGCGAGGGCGGCGGCGGATGTGGCGAGAAGGTCGCGGCGGTTCATGTCGAGCCCCTGGGTTGAGGCGGGACCTTGTGCGCGAGGGCCGCCCGCCGTCAAATGAACAAACGCCAATGACGGTTAGGGACGATGTTCGATCTCCAGACGCCGCCCCAGCCCGCCTATGAGCAGGTGCAGACCCAGGAGCCGCCGATCGCTGGGCTCGCGGCGCCGACGTGGGATCTGACCGTCGGCCTGATCAACGCCACCGTGCAGATCGACCAGAACAACGGCGATGGCACGCGACGGGTCGGGACCGCCTTCCTGATCGAGGCTCCACGGTCGGACGGCACGCCGCGCACCGTTCTGGTCACCGCCCATCATGTGCTCGAGGGCATGGCGAGCCGTGACGCGCGGATCGGCTGGCGCAGCGAAATGCCGGGCGCGGGCTGGCGGTTCGCCCCGGAGCCCTTGCTCATCCGGGACGCGGATGGCGCCGCCGTCTGGACCAGACACCCGGTGCGTGACATCGCGGTGATGGAGATATCGGCCCCGCCATCCTTCGCCCGCGCCGCCATTCCGCTGGGCTGGCTGGCCAGCGGGGAAGACCTCGACAGCTGGCAGGTCGGGCCGGGCGACGAACTGATGACGCTCGGCTTTCCGCGGGGCTATTCGGCCAACACGGCCGGCTTTCCAATTCTTCGCACCGGGCGGATCGCGTCGTGGCCTCTGACTCCGGTTGAGAGTTTCCCGGTCTTCCTGATTGATTTTCCGGTCTTTCCAGGGAATTCCGGCGGGCCGGTATTCTGGACGCCGGCCGCGCGCAAACTGCCGGGGACGGTTCAGCCCGATCACCCGTTCATCGCCGGGGTGTTGACCTCCGAGGTGCGCCCGTCGGACGAACCGCTCGGAATCGGAGTGGTCGCTCACGCCGCTTATGTTCGTGAGGCGATAGCCTTGCTCGATGCCGCGGGGACGGTGGAACAGGGGCCGTAGGTTGCCGTCTGCGTTCCTGTCCGTCATGCGCATAAGATATATTATGCGAAATTGATGATGCCGTCGAGGCCTCAGCGCTTCGGAACGCGCTCCCGCAGCCGCGCGGCCAGGCTCGAGGTGTCCCAACGCGACCCGCCCATGGCCTGCACTTCGGAATAGAACTGGTCCACCAGCGCCGTCAGCGACAGATGCGCCCCGTTGGTCCGCGCCTCATCGAGCACGAGGCCCAGGTCCTTGCGCATCCAGTCGACGGCGAAGCCGAACTCGAACCGGCCTTCGGCCATGGTCTTCCAGCGATTGTCCATCTGCCAGGACTGGGCCGCGCCCTTGGAGATGGCGTCATAGGCTGCATCGGTGTCGAGCCCCGCGACCTCGGCGAAATGCACCGCCTCGGCCAGGCCCTGGACCACTCCGGCGATGGCGATCTGGTTGACCATCTTGGTCAGCTGTCCCGACCCGGACGGCCCCATGTGTTTCACGGCCTTCGAATAGGCCATCAGCGTCGGCTCGACCCGCGCCAGCGCCGCCGCGTCGCCTCCCGCCATGACGCTGAGCTGGCCGTTCTCGGCCCCCGCCTGGCCGCCCGAGACCGGCGCGTCGATGAAGGCGCGCCCGTGTCCCTCCGCCAGCGCGGCCATCTCTCGCGCGACCTTCGCCGAGGTCGTCGTGTGGTCGACGATCACGGCGCCGGCGGCCAGATGCGGCAGCGCCTCGCCCGTGACCTGCCGCACGTCGTCGTCATTGCCGACGCACAGGATCAACAGTTGGGCTCCATCCGCGGCCTCCGCGACGGTGGCGGCGAACCGGCCGCCGGTCGCCGCGGCCCAGGCCCGCGCCTTGTCCGTCGAGCGGTTGAAGCCGGCGACGTCATGTCCCGCCTGAACCAGATGCCGCCCCATCGGCGCGCCCATGACGCCGAGGCCCGCGAAACCGATCTTCATGTCCCGGGCTCCTCGGCGACGCCGTAGCGTCCGCGGAAATAGGTCAGCCCTGCCCCGGGGCGGGTCTCGAACCCCTTCACCGCGCCCACGATGGTCAGGTGATCGCCCATGACCAGCCGTTCCGTGGCGACGCAGTCCAACCGGGTCAGGGCGTTCTTCAGCCGCGGCGGCTCGGTGCTGGAGCTGTCGAACTCCTCCGACGACAGGCGGCAGACGCCCCAGGCGAACCGGTCAGACATCTCCCGGTCCTCGACCGGCAGCATGTGCACGGCGAAACGGTCGGCGCCCGCGAAGCCGTCGTGCCGGTCCGAGGCCCGGTCCAGACACCACAGCACCAGCGGCGGCCTCAGCGACACCGAGGTGAAGGAGTTGATCGTGATGCCGTAGGGTCCGTCCGGCGTATGGGCCGTCACGACGCAGACGCCGGTGGCGAAACCGCCCAGCGCGCGGCGATAGGCGGCGAGGTCGAAGGCGGCGGGATCGGGCGTGCTCACGTCTGACGACTAGGCGACCGGCCGCGTCCGGGCAAGGCGCGACATGGGAAACGCGGCCTTAACCTTGATGCCCCCACCCTGCCAGGAGTTCTCCGCCAAAGGTCCGCGTCCCCATGTCCCTGAGTGATCGCCCGATCCTCATAAAGAAGATCAAGAAGGTCGTCGGCGGCGGCCACCATGGCGGCGCCTGGAAGGTCGCCTATGCCGACTTCGTGACGGCCATGATGGCCTTCTTCCTGCTGATGTGGCTGATCAACACGACCGACCCGGAACAGAAGAAGGGCATCGCCGAATATTTCGCCCCCGCCAGCGTCTCCGCGACGACTTCGGGCTCAGGCGGCATCCTGGGCGGCACCTCCCTGGGGGATGACGGCGCCAAGAGTTCGGGCTCGCAGTCCGTCATCAGTGAACTGGCGCCCGAGGCTCCGGCCGATTCGCCCCCGGAGGTCGGTCAGAACCAGAACCTCGCCGCGGCCAGCGAGGCAGCCCTGCGCGCCGAGATCGCCCGCCGCGAGGCCGCCGAATTCTCCTCCGCCGCCGAATCGCTCCGCCAGGCCATGCAGTCGATGCCCGAACTGGCCGAACTGTCGAAACAGCTGATCATCGATCAGACGCCCGAGGGCCTGCGTATCCAGCTGGTCGACCAGGAAGGGCGCTCGATGTTCGATCAGAACTCGGCCCGCCCCAACCCGCGCGCCCAGTTGCTCCTGCGGACGATCTCGCGGGTCATCAACCAGCTGCCGAACCGAATCTCGGTCACCGGCCACACCTCCGCGGCCCCCGGCTCGAACCGTGCGACGGGGCCGAACGACTGGACCCTGTCCTCCGGACGGGCCAATGCCTCGCGCCTGATTCTGCAGGCGAACGGGGTCGACCCGGACCGGGTCTATCAGGTCTCGGGCAAGGCCGGCTCCGACCCGCTTTATCCCGACGACCCGACCCTGGCCGGCAACCGCCGTATCGCCATCGTCCTGTTGCGCGAGGCGCCGGTCCTGCCGACGGACACCAGCCTGTGAGCGCCCGCCCCGCATGCCTGTGTGGGGCGAATGGCCTTGCTCCCCGGCGAGTCGGGGGTGCAGATCAGGCGCATGACACAGCGGCCGCCCCACTGTCGGCGAAATTGGATGCGGACCTGAGGCCGTGACCTTCGTTCCCCAGCGCCAGCTACGCTTCTACATGACGACCGTGGCCCCCTGCCCCTATCTGCCCGGCCAGACCGAGCGGAAGGTGTTCGCCAATCTGCCCTTCAGCGAGGGCGTCCATGTGAACGACGAGCTGACCCAGGCCGGCTTCCGCCGCAGCCAGAACATAGCCTACCGCCCGGCCTGCGAATCCTGCGACGCCTGTGTCTCCGTACGTCTGCCGGCGGCCGAGTTCAGTTTCTCAAAATCCCAGCGCAAGATACTGAAGCGGAACGCCGATCTGTCCCGCGATCTGGTCGAGGCCGAGGCCACGACCGAACAGTTCGACCTGTTGCGCCGCTACCTTCACGGCCGTCACCCCGGCGGCGGGATGAGCGGGATGGGCTGGCTGGACTATATCGCCATGGTCGAGGACACGGCTGTGCGCACCCATCTGATCGAATACCGCCTGCCCTCGCCCGACGGTGGGCCGGGCGATCTGGTCGGCGTCTGCCTGACTGATCTGCTCGGGGACGGGTTGTCGATGGTCTACAGCTTCTTCGATCCGGCGCTGGAGGCTCGCAGCCTGGGCCGTTTCGCCATCCTCGACCATGTGCGGCAGGCAGTGACCGTCGGCCTGCCGTTCGTCTATCTCGGCTACTGGGTCCGGGGCTCGAGGAAGATGGACTACAAGGCCGAGTTCCGCCCGATGGAACAGCTGACCAAACTGGGCTGGGAGCGGATGGCTCAGCCCGCGGCCGGCACCGAGGTCGCATAGGCGTCGGACGATCCCCGTGGCTCGCCGGACCAGACTCCCGGGTCCGCCCCGCCCCCGAATTTCACCAGGGCGTCGATCCGCTTCTGAATCGGCGGGTGACTGGCGAACAGGCCCTCCAGCCCCACGCCGTCGGGCTGGTTGTCGAGAAACAGCTGCTGCAACTCGTCCGGCCCCTTGAGGCTGGACCGGCCCTCGACCTTGCGCAGGGCCGAGATCATGGCGTCGGGGTTCTTGGTCAGTTCGACCGCCCCGGCGTCGGCGACGAACTCACGCGTGCGCGACAGCATCATCCGGATGACGATGGCCAGGGCGAAGCCGACGGCGGCGAAGGCCAGGCCGATCAGGATCAGCGGCAGGGCGTTCTTGTTGTCCCGCCGGCCGCCGCCGCGGGAGTAGATCAGGCCCCGGAAGACCAGTTCGGCGATGACGCTGATGATACCCGCGAAGATCGAGGCGATCACCATGGTCCGCACGTCCTTGTTGATGACGTGGGTGAGTTCGTGGGCCAGCACGGCCTCGAGCTCGTCGCGGGTCAGGGTGTTCACCAGACCGCGGGTGACGGTGATGCTGTACTGGCCCTCGTGCAGGCCTGTGGCGAAGGCGTTGAGGCTGTCGTTGTCGATGACGCGCAGGGTCGGGGTGCGAAGGCCGCGCGAGATGGCCAGGTTTTCCAGCAGGTTATAGAGCTCGGGCTCGGACTTCCTCTCGACCTTCCGGGCGCCGGTCATCAGGTCGATCATGGCCTGGCTGCCGAAGTATGAGATGGCGAACCAGATGCCGGCGACGATGAAGGCCAGGGGCACGGTGGCGCCGAGCCAGGACGCGGCCAGCGCCATGTCGTCGCCAAGCCCCCGCCCCGTCCCGGGCAGGAAGCCGAGCCCCATCATGACCAGCTGGATCCCGTAGATGATGAAGATCATCAGCAGGGGAAAGGCGGCCAGCAGCAGGATCGAGCGGGTATTGTTCGCCCAGATGTGGGTCTGGAGCCCGACAGCGCCCATCAACGGGACCCCTTACGCCTGAAAATTCACCGTCGGCGGGGCGGCGGTCATGGCGGCGCGGTCGGCCTCGCCCACATCGAAGAAGGGCTTGTCCGAGCCGAAGCCGACCATGCCGGCGAACACGACGGTCGGGAACTGGCGCCGAACGGCGTTGAACTCGGACACGGCGTTGTTGAAGAAGCGGCGCGCGGCGGCCAGCTTGTTCTCGATGTCCGACAGTTCGCGCTGCAGCTCGAGGAAGTTGGTGTTGGCCTTGAGGTCCGGATAGGCCTCGGACAGGGCGAACAGCCGGCCCAGGGCTCCGGTCAGCATGTTCTCGGCCTGGACCTTGTCATTGACCGAGGTGGCGGACGTCGCGGCGGAACGGGCGGCGGTGACGGCTTCCAGCGTGGCTCTCTCGTGGCCAGCATAGCCCTTCACCGTCTCCACCAGATTCGGGATCAGGTCATGACGCTGCTTCAGCTGCACGTCGATGTCGGCGAACGACTGGTCGGCGCGCTGGTCCAGGGCGACCAGCTTGTTGTAGGCGCCCACGACGATGAACAGCACCAGGGCGACGATGACGACGATGACGATCAGGGTGGTGAGCATTGCGGTTCCTCCGGCCTATGGGACGAGTATCGCGCGCGTCCCGCCGCCCGGATAGTGAAATCGCCGCAACCCCTGGATTCGCCGCAATGGTGGAACCGATTGCTGCGCCTGTTCGCCCCGGATAGGCTGGCGGCGATCAAAGGGACCACCATGTTTGCACCGCTTCTCGGCCTAGCCCTCCTTCTCGCCCCGATCCAGGACGGGGCCGCCGCCCCGGCCACGTTGGAGCGCTATGAGCAGGCCATGCGCTGCGCCGGGGTGATGGCCGCCATGTCATCGGTGCACGCCTTCACCGGCGACACCGAGGCCAAGAGCCGTTCGGACAGGAACGGGCGCGGCTTCATCACGGCGGCGACCGGCTTCGCCCAGCCGCTGGGCCTGCCGCAGGAACGGTTGTCCGAGGATTTCGCCGCCAGTACGACGCGGGCCTTGGGCGCGATCACCCGGGCGCCCGATCAGGCGGCGGCCGAGGCCGGCCTTGTCCAGCTGAACGCTGACCATGAGGCCTGTCTGCTTCTGGTGCAGCGCTGGGTGGCCGAGGCTAACGGAATTTCCTGAGCCCGCGCGGCCCCTGTCGCCCGGCCCCGGCGCGCTTGCCGAGCCAGGCCTTCCAGTCGGGCCAGTTGCGGCGTCGGCCGCCGCCATCGACCCATTCGGGGCCGTGGGCGCCGTCGAAGACCGCGACGTCAGCCAGGCCGCCCTGTTTGTAGCTCTGCAGCTTGACGCCCTTGCCGCGGCCCATCTCGGGCAGGTCGGCGAGCGGGAAGATCAGGGCCTTGATGTTGTCGCCGATGGCCGCGACGTGATCGCCGGTGACGCGGATGGCGGCCAGCATCTCGCCATTCAGCACCTGCTTGCCGCCGCGCTTCTGGGCCAGCAGTTCGTCCTCGGGGGCGATGAAGCCGTAACCGGCCTTCGAGGCCACCAGAAGCTTGCCGCCCGGCTGGTGCGCAAGAATGTTGATGATGTCGGCCTTCTCGTCGAGATCGATCATCAGCCGCAGCGGTTCGCCGTGGCCGCGGCCGGAGGCCAGCTTGTCAGCCCCGACGGTGAAGATGCGGCCGTCTGAGGCGGCGACGAGGATCTTGTCGGTCGTATAGCCGGGCACGAGGAAGGCGAGGCTGTCGCCCTCCTTGAACTTCAGCTCCGACGGGTCCTCGACCTTGCCGCGGGCGGCGCGAATCCAGCCGCGTTCGGACAGGATGACGGTGATGGCCTCGCGCGGGATGAAGGCCTCGACCGAGACGAAGGCCGAAGAGTCGACGGCTTCGGCGATGGTGGTGCGGCGCGGCGAGACCAGGGCCTTGCGCACGGCCTCGAGGTCCTTGCCGACCTGTTTCCACTGTTTGGCGGGCGAGGACGACAGCGACTGCAGCGCGGCAAGTTCATCGGCCAGAGCCTTGTATTCCTTCTCGATCGTCATTTCCTCGATCCGCGCCAGCTGGCGCAGACGGGTGTCGAGGATGAAGTCGGCCTGGAGCTCCGAGAGGCCGAACCGGGCGATCAGGACGGCCTTGGGCTGTTCCTCCTCTCGGACGATGCGGATCACCTCGTCGAGATTGAGGAAGACGATCCTCAGGCCTTCGAGCAGGTGCAGCCGCTTCTCGACCCGGTCGATGCGCCAGCCGGCGCGTCGCACCAGCACCTCGCGGCGGTGATCGAGGAAGGCCTGCAGACAGGCCTTCAGCCCCATGACGCGCGGCGTGCCCGTGGCGTCGAGCACGTTCATGTTGATCGGGAAGCGGATCTCGAGATCGGAGAGCTTGAACAGGCTCTCCATGAGAACCTCGGGTTCGACGGTGCGGGATTTGGGCTCGATGACCAGCCGGATGTCCTCGGCCGACTCGTCGCGCACGTCGCCCAGCAGGGGCGCCTTCTTGTGCTCGATCAGGTCGGCGAGGTCGGCGATCAATTTCGACTTCTGCACCTGGTAGGGCATCTCGGTGACGACGATGCGCCAGACGCCGCGGCCGAGGTCCTCGGTCTCCCAGCGGGCGCGCAGCCGCACCCCGCCACGGCCCGTCTCATAGGCGTCGAGGATGGAGGCGTGGCCCTCGACGGCGACGCCGCCGGTCGGGAAGTCCGGACCCGGGACGATACCCGCCAGTTCCTCGGTCGTGGCGTCGGGCCGCTCCAGCAGCAGGTGGCAGGCGTCGATCAGCTCGCCGACATTGTGCGGCGGGATCGAGGTGGCCATGCCGACGGCGATGCCGGACGAGCCGTTGGCCAGCAGATTGGGGAAGCCGGCCGGCAGGACGATCGGCTCCTCGTCCTGATCGTCATAGGTGGCCTTGAAGTCCACCGAGTCCTGATCGATGCCCTCCATCAGCAGGACGGCGGCGGCGGTCAGCTTGCACTCGGTGTAGCGCATGGCCGCGGCGTTATCGCCGTCGATATTGCCGAAATTGCCCTGGCCGTCGACCAGCGGATAGCGCTGCGAGAAGTCCTGCGCGAGCCGGACGAGAGCGTCATAGATGGAGGCGTCGCCGTGCGGGTGATAGCCGCCCATGACCTCGCCGACGACCTTGGCGCATTTGCGCGCCGCCGCCTGCGGGTTCAGCCGCATTTGGTGCATGGCGTACATGATGCGCCGGTGCACCGGCTTGAAGCCGTCGCGCACGTCCGGCAGGGCGCGGTTGGTGATGGTCGACAGCGCATAGGCCAGATAGCGGCGCGACAGCGCCTCGCTCATCGGCTCGTCGACGATGCGTCCGCCTTCCGGCGGCGGGGTGTGAACGGTCATGGGGGTCCGAATCGACGATGCGAGCCCGGAAGTCTAGCGTCCCGATGCCTTCGGACGCTAATCCGCGGCCAGGGTCGGCGCCTTCGGGGCGTCGGGCGCGAAGATGCGGCCGAAGAAGCTGTCCTCGCGCCACAGCGGCCGCTGCTCGGCATCGCCGATCGACCGGATGATCGCCGCGTTCAGCTGCGCGAATTTCGCGGCAGCGTTCCAGTCGATCGGCAGGTTCAGGTCATCGCTGGGCTGATGATAGTGATTGGCCAGGAAGGCGGCGGTCGCCGCTGCTCCGGGTCCGCCAGGCCCCGTGGCGAGGAATACGGCGGGCACGCCCGCCTTGACGAACTCATAGTGGTCCGACCGGACGAAAAACATCTCCTCGGGTGTCGGATCCGGCGTCAGCGTCAGACCTTCGGCTGCCGCGGCCCGGGCGACCAGGTCCCCCAGTGTCGATTGCTCGGCGCCGAACGCGACCATGTCCTGGAAGTCATAGGTCAGGATCGGCATGTCCAGATTCACCACCGCCGCGATGTCGGCGTTCGGGATCAGCGGGTTGGCGGCCATGTAGGCGGCCCCCAGCAGACCCTTCTCCTCGGCGGTCAGGGCCACGAACATCACCGGGCGACGGGGCGGGTCGGCCGCCAGGATGCGCGCCGCCTCGATCATCGCCGCGATCCCCGAGGCGTTGTCCATGGCGCCGTTGTAGATGCGATCCGCCTTGCTCTCGTCGCCGTCAATTCCCTCGTGATCCAGGTGAGCGGTGACGAGGATCGGTTGACCGGCCAGGTCGGGATCGGTTCCGGGCAACAGGCCGACGATGTTGGCGCTTTCGGTCGCCTTGAACGCCGTTTCCAACCGCACCGCCATTGTTCCGGGCAGAGCGAAGCTCGGCAGCGCAGCGCCTTCATGGACGGCGTCGAGCAGGCCTTCCAGGTTCGTCGGCGCACTCGACAACAGGACGCCCGCCGCCGAATGGCCGAGGAGGCCGAAGACGGCGATCTCCGGTGACCGCGTCACCGGCCGACCTTCCTGATCAGCGGCGCTCAGTTGCGGACCGGAGAGAAAGCCGGCCAGCATGGCCCACGGGTAACTCTCCATATCCCGTCGACTGCCGATCTGGATGACGCCGATAGCGCCGTGAGCCTGGGCGGTCTGGCCAGCGGTGGAAGCCAGGTGGGCGGCCACGTCGCTGGGCAGGGAACGGGGCGCGCCGCGCATGATCACCACGATCTTGCCGCGCGCGTCGATGCCCTCATAGCTGTTCACGCCGTACTCGGGCGCTTCCACGCCATAGCCGGCGAAGACCATGGGCGCGTCCATTGCGACGACACCCGCCTGCTCCGAGGGGCCGACCAGGATGTGTTCATCGGCGGTCCAGGCGTGGGCCGCACCCTGGTCGTCGGTCCAGGAAACGGCGGGCGATCCCACCAGGCTGCGCTCGATCAACCGCACCGGCTGGCGCCAGCCGTCGCCGCCGGCCGGCCGCAGGCCGATCGACTGGAACTGGCTGGCCACATAGACCGCCGCCAGGTCGAAGCCGCGCGTGCCCGCCTCACGACCCTCCAGCGCATCATCGGCGAGGAAGGCGACATGGCCGTGCATCCGGTCCGCGAGGCCGGAATGGGCGGAGGTCGCTGACTGCGCCGCGGCCTGGCCGGCCAGGGCGAACGACAGGACGGACGCCAGCACGGCGCTGAAACGCGAAACCACCATAACGGAATTCCCCCGCGCCTCGAGCGCACGCCACAGTTGATCGGTAAAGGCAGAGCTTGTCCAGCGGCAGCTGTTACAGCCGCTGCGCCTCGCGAAGCCTGTCGATCATCCACATCCGCGCGGGCGGAATGGGCCGGTTCTGGGGGTGGAAGACGAACTGTTCGAGGAAATGGGCGGTCAGGTCGAGGCCCGCGCCGACGTCGCCTTCGCCCAGCCCGGCCTGCGCCCCCAGCATGAACGGCGGCAGTTTCAGCAGCTTGTCGGCATAGGGGGCGCCGGCGTCGGCGCTGACGGCGCGGCCGGTGCGCGGGCTGACCCAGACCAGGTCGTCCATGGTCCCGGTGACGGCGCAGCGCGACAGGTCGAGGCCGAAGCCCAGGTCTTCCAGCAGCCCCGCCTCGAAGCGGACGAAGATGGCGGGCCAGACGTCCGGCAGGGCGAAGGCCGACATAAGGGCCTCGAAGGCCAGGAAGGCGCCGGGGTGCGGCTCCCGCTCGGGCAGCGACCCCTGCGCCACCGCGGCGGCGGCGGCCAGGCCGGTCAGCGCCAGGGGGTCGTCGAACAGGGCGCTGGGGCCCTCCCCCACCGGCTCCAGCCGGGCGGAGCCGAGGTGGTCCGAGGTCCGCGCCTTGTATTCGACCGTCACCCGCGCCCCGGCCTGGAGAAAGGGCTTCATCCGCCGCGAGGCGCCGCCGGCGACATAGGCCGCCCGTCGTCCATGTTCCCCGGTCAGCAGTTCGACCACCACGCCCGTGTCGCCGTGGGCGCGGGCGGACAGGACGAAGGCGTCGTCGGTGAAATCCATCGTTGGGTGTTAGAGGTCCCGGCCGGAGTTGGCCATACGTTCCGTTTCCGGCTAACGGGCCGCCGCCCGGATCCGCGCCGTCATGTCCCGCGCCAGGGCGTTGGGGATGGGAAAGGTCAGGGCGTAAAGAGCGATGCGCCATTTCCCGTCGTCTCCACGGACCAACACGCCCGTGCCCCGGCTGGTGCCGTACGACTGGCTGTCCAGCGCCTCGTCGAACCAGACCACGCAGCGGCAGTCCAGCGGCGCGAGGGTCAGGGACCGCGAGCGCGGCGTATAGGTCCAGCCACGCCCCCGGTTGAAATAGGGCTCGGCATAGGCGCGGAACTCGGCGATCGACCAGCGCTCCGTCACATCGGTGCCGATATAGGCAGCGTCGGGCGTGAACAGCTCGAAATAGGTGGCGCCGTCGGCCCTGGACGCGGCCTCGTGCAGCGCGTCCAGCACGACGGCGGCGGCCTCCTCTTCCGGGGTATCTGCGGCCTCGCCGGGGGCGTCGACGATCGGTGTGGCGGCCTCGAAGGCCTTGATCTCGGTCGTCATCCCGTTGGCGAGGTCATTGGGGATCGGATAGCTCAGGGCGTAGCGCAGCACGCGCCAGGTCTCTCCGTCGCGGACCAGCATCCCCTCCCCCCGGGCCGTGCCGTAGGTTTCGCTGTCCAGCACCTCGTCGAACCAGGCCACGCAGGCGCAGGGATCCGGGGCCAGGGTCACATGGCGCTCGCGGCCGAAATAGACCCAGCCATCGCCGCGGGCGAAGACCGGGGCGGCGAAACCGAGGAAGGCCTCGCGGTTCCAGCGTTCGGACGTCTCATTG
>CALRJO020000043.1:0-24914 GCA_943367565.1 Brevundimonas vancanneytii | reverse complement strand
GGGCGTCGTTCCAGCGCACGAACAGGAGGGCGGCCTGCAGGGCCCGGATCTCGGCGGAAATCTTCTTGTACCGCTCGGCCTGCCGCGCCTCGCGCTTCAGCCGCGACAGGGCCGTCTCAAGCTCGCGCCCGATGTCGTCCAGCCGTTCGAGGTTGGTCTCGGCCGCCTTCAGCCGCAGTTCGGCCTCGTGCCGCCGGGTGTGCAGGCCGGCCACGCCGCCCGCTTCCTCGAGGATGCGGCGGCGATTCTGCGGCTTGGCGGCGATCAGTTCGCTGATCTGGCCCTGCCGCACCAGGGCCGGCGAGTTGGCGCCGGTCGAGGCGTCCGCGAACAGCAGCTGGACATCGCGGGCGCGGACCTCCTTGCCGTTGATGCGATAGGTCGAGCCCTGGCCGCGGTCGATGCGGCGCGACACCTCCAGCATGGGGCTGTCGGTGAAGGGCTGGGGCGCCTTGCGCTGGGCGTTGTCGATGGTCAGCTGGACTTCGGCGTGGTTGCGCGGCGGGCGGTCGGCGGCGCCGGCGAAGATGACGTCGTCCATGCCTTGGCCGCGCATGGCCTTGGCGGAGTTCGCCCCCATGACCCAGCGCAGGCCTTCCAGCACATTGGACTTGCCGCAGCCGTTGGGCCCGACCACCCCGGTCAGGCCCGGCTCGATATGCACCTCGGCGGGGTCGACGAAGGACTTGAAGCCCACGAGCCGGAGGCGCTGGAACTGCATCGGTTCCTACGCGGTCACTGGCCTGCGGCGGCCGCCCGGATCGCGACCTCCAGCCCGCCCAGCGAGCGGTCCGTCACCCGGCGCCCGTTGACGAAGAAGGCCGGGGTGGTGTGGACGTCGGCCGCATGCGCGCTGTCGATGTCGCGGTTGATGGCTGCGCGGGTCGCTGGGGTGGCGGCGCAGGCCTCGATCTGCGCCTGGGTGCGCCCGCTGACGGCGATGGCCGGGGCGTACCAGTCCTCTCGCGCGCCGCCGCGGAAGACGGCGTCCTGCCCCAGCATCAGGGCCGAGGCGACCTCGAAGAACCGCTCCGGCGCCGCGCATCGGGCGAGGGCCGCGCCGGGCAGGGACATTTCCTCGGGCAGGGTCGGCAGGTTGCGGAAAACCAGCCGGACCTGTCCGGTGTCGATGAACCGCGTCTTGAAGGCCGGATAGACGAAGCGATGCCAGTCGGCGCAGTGATTGCAGGCAAACGAGGCGTATTCGATCACCGTCACCGGGGCGTCGGCGCGGCCGATGCTGCGATCCGCCGTCGTCGCCGGGGCGACCGTCTGCCGCGCGAGGGCGGAGTCCGCCCCTGACGCGGAAGCCGCGACCGCGGGCGCCAGCAGCGCCAGCGCCAGGATCAGCAGGGATCGCCGCCGGTCAGTCACCCCTGCACTCAGCCCTTGGCCAGTTCGGCGTCGATGGCGCGGGACAGATCGGCCATGGACGTGCCGCTGGACGAACCCGGAGTGATGATCTTGACGCCGTTGACGTAGAAGGACGGTGTGGTGTCCACCCCCGCGGCCTGGGCGGCGCGGGCGCGGGCGTCGGCGGCCTGGAGATTCTCGGGGTCCCTGATGCAGGCCTCGATCTGCTGGTTGCTCAGACCGGCGCCGTTGCCGATGCGGAACAGGGTGTCGCGCGGATTGACCCCCTGTCGCCATTCGCGCTGGCTGGACATGATGCCGCCGACGACGTCGAAATATTTGTCCTCGCCCGCGCATCTGGCGATCATGAAGCCGGCGACGGCGACATTGGCGGGCGGCGTCGGCAGTTCGCGGAAGATGAAGCGGACCTTGTTGGTGTCGATATAGGCGGCCTTGAACCCGGGCCATGTTTCTTCGTGCCAGGCGGCGCAGACGCCGCAGGTGACCGAGGCGTATTCGACCACGGTGACCTTGGCCCCTTCGGCGGCGCCCATGGCCATGTCGCCCGTGGCCGCTTCACCCGCGCCGCCGCCGCCGCAACCGGCCAGCGTCGCCATGGCGGCGAGCGCCGCGGCGGTCATCGCCGCGCGGCGGCTCATGGCGGCGTATTTTGTCTGGGCGCTCATGGCGTCGTCCTCAACTGCGGGCGGGAATTTCGGGAGCATCGCGCGATTCCCCGGTGATACGCGCGCTCAGCACTTTCGAGAACAGAAACGGCGAAGTTTTGTCAACGGCCCGATCGGTCGCGGCCTTTTTCCGGATCACCCAGAACGGCGCGGCCGAGCCGTTCCAGTGGTCCTTTCAGGGCCTCGGGCGCCGCGTCGAGGGCGGCCTTCAGTTCCGCCTCTTCATGGGCGGCCAGAGGCTGGGCGGCGGGGCGGCGCTTCGGCGGGGCGGCGATGTCCGACGGCGGTTTGACCGGCCCCTGGGCGATGCGCAGTCGCTCGACGCTGCCCGCGCCGAGGAACAGATTGACCCGCGCCAGGATGTCTTCCGACTGATGCTGAACCAGCAGGGCGGCCGGCCCGGCCACCCGCAGCTCCAGCGTCCCGCCGGCGCCGCCACGGCCCCTGGTCAGCTTTTGCGGGCGCGTCACCCGCGCCAGCCGGTCGCCGACGATCTCGCGCCAGCGCGGCTCCAGCGACGCGGCGCCGCGTCCGAACTTGCCGTCCAGCTCCTTGATCAGTCCCTGCAGCGCCCGGCCGGCCTTGGGCGTTGGACGCGGGGCGGGACGCGTGCGTCGGCGCGACAGGATTTCGCGGGCTTCGGCGTCTGTGGGCAGCGTGCGGCGCATTTCCGGTCTATAGCGCGGACGATGGCCGCCGTCCCCAATCCCGTGCCTGCTCTCCGCGCCGCCCTGCTGGACTGGTACGACGCCCACGGGCGGACGCTGGCCTGGCGCGCGCCGCCGGGTGCGCCGTCGCCCGATCCCTACGCAGTCTGGTTGTCCGAGGTGATGCTGCAGCAGACCACCACGCCGCACGCGACACCCTATTTTCTGACCTTCACCGCCCGTTGGCCGACGGTGAACGACCTGGCCGCGGCGGACGATGGCGACGTCATGGCTGCATGGGCGGGCCTCGGCTACTACGCCCGCGCCCGCAATCTGCTGGCCTGCGCCCGGGCGGTGGCGAACGACCATGGCGGCGTCTTCCCCGACACCGAGGCCGGGTTGCTGGCCCTGCCGGGGGTGGGCGCCTATACCGCCGCCGCCGTGGCCGCCATCGCCTTCGGCCGTCCGGCCAATGTGGTCGACGGCAATGTCGAACGGGTCGTGGCCCGGCTGTTCGCGGTCGAGACGCCGCTGCCGGCCGCCAAACCGGAGCTGAAGCGTCTGGCCGCCACGCTGGTCACCGACCACCGCCCCGGCGACTGGCCCCAGGCCTTGATGGATCTCGGGGCCACCGTCTGCCGTCCCGGCAGGCCGCTATGCGAGGCCTGTCCGTTGACCTCATGGTGCGCCGGCCATGCCTCGGGCCATCCCGAGCGCTGGCCGCTGAAGACGAAGAAGGCCGACCGGCCCCATCGGACAGGCACGGCCTGGGTGTTGCGCGACGCCGAGGGACGGGTGGCTCTGGTCCGGCGGCCGGACAAGGGCTTGCTGGGCGGGATGACGGGTCTGCCGACCTCGGACTGGTCGGCCGAAGCCGCCGACGCCACTCCCCCCGTCGCCGCCGCCTGGCGCGACGCGGGCGCGATCGAACACGTCTTCACCCACTTCTCCCTGACCTTGAGCGTTCGGACGGCCGACGGGGCCGGAGACTTCCTCTGGACCGATCCGGATCAGGCGCTGGCCTCCCTGCCGACCGTCTTCCGCAAGGCGCTGGAGCGCGGGCTGGCCTAGCGGACGGTTCGCACCGAGACCGGCCCGGCACGGCGTTGGGGGATGACCACCGTGTGGTTCCCCATCTGCTGGAAGGCCAGATCGACCGCGCCTTCGCCGACCCGCAGATTGGTGACATTCAGCCGGTCGATGCCGGCGGGCAGCACCGGATCGTCGATCTCCACCACGCCGGCCACCGCGTCGATGCCGATCCCCAGCGCCGATTGCAGCATCAGGAACACCGACCCCGCCGCCCAGGCCTGGGGCAGACAGGCGACCGGATAGGCGATCGGCGGCTCGCCCGGATTGCGCTCGAAACCGCAGAACAGTTCCGGCAGGCGCAGGTGGAAATGGGTGGCCGAGGCATAGATTTCGCCCAGCAGCAGGGCCACCGCCCGCCGCTCGCCGTAACGGGCCATGCCGGCCGCCGCCATGGCCGTGTCGTGCGGCCAGACCGAACCGTTGTGATAGCTGATCGGATTGAACCGCGCCTGTCCGGTGGCCAGCGTCCGCACGCCCCAGCCGGACCGGAACTCCGCGCTCAGCAGCCGCTTCGTCACCCGCCGGGCCCGCTCCGCCGACGGCAGGCCGGTGAACAGCAGGTGGCCGGCGTTCGACCCGATCGACCGGCATTGCGCCCCGTCGCCGTCCAGGGCGATGGCGTAGAAGCCCTCGTCCTCCATCCAGAACCGGTCCTCGACCAGGGCGCGGACCCGCTCGGCGTGTCCCGCCCATTCCGCTTGCCGGGGGTCGCCCAGCGTCGCCGCCAGATCGGCCATCGCCGTCCAGGCGGCATAGGCGTAGCCCTGCACCTCCAGCAGGGCGACCGGCCCTTTTGGAAACCGGCCGTCGGTGTGGAAGATCGAATCCTCGGAATCCTTCCAGCCCTGGTTGGACAGGCCGGTCTCCGCTTCCCGCTGATAGCTGATCAGGCCGTCGCCGTTGAAATCGCCATGGTCCTTCATCCAGCCCACGGCCGCGATCAGATTGGGCCACAAGGTGCGGATCAGCGCGAAATCGCCCGTTCGCCGGGCGTAGGCGCCGGCCAGCGCCACGAACAGCGGCGTGGTGTCGACCCCCCCGTAGTAGAGGCCGAACGGCACCTCTCCGAGCGCCGACATCTCGCCGCCGCGGGTCTCGTGCATGATCTTGCCCGGCGCCGAGTCCTGGAAGGCTGAAAACTCCGTCGCCTGCCGAGCGGCCAGATAGGTCAGCACCCCCTTGGCCAGCGACGGGTCGAGCCACAGCATCTGCCAGGCGGTGATGATCCCGTCGCGCCCGAACGGCGTCGAGAACCACGGCACCCCCGCATACGGGTAGGGTCCGGTCGGCAGGTCGGTGGTCAGCAGGGCCACGTCGGATCGCGACTGGTCGAGCCAATCGTTGAAGCGCGGATTGCGAGGCCCCCTCAGCGAGGCGCCCCGCCGGCGCCGCGTGCGCATCGCCAGACGGGCCTGGACGGCGTTGAGCCGGTACCGCGCCTCGTCCGGCGAGTCGCAGCGGTCGGGGCCGCACTCGACATAGAGGTCGCACCGCTTGCCCCTGGGCAGGCTGAACATGAACTCGGCATGCGATCCGCTCAGCCGGGCGGGCGGTTCGGAAAAGGCGAGGCAACTGGTCCTCCGCGCACCGTCGAGCCCGACATAGGCGAAGGTGACCCGCCGTCCGTCTTGCGTCGGCGGCTCGGTCGTTCCCCGTTTCTCGCGCAGCGCCCCCCGCACCTGGAAGATGTCGGCGAAGTCGGCGGCGAAATCGAGGGCCAGCGGCAGAAGCATGTCCTCGACGCCATGGTTGACGATCCGCACCCGCTCGAACATCCGGCGGTTCCAGACGAAGCGACGCCGCTCGATATGCAGCACCCCCGCCGGCGCCGACCGCCCGCCCATCGGCGGCAGCGGCCGGTTGGTCGAATGGCAGGTGAAATAGACATTGTCCTGGCTGACCCCCGAGCTCAGCCGCGAGGGCCGCGCCGGGCCCACCGTCAGCACCAGTCGTGACAGGATCCGGGTGTCATGATCGAACAGGCCGTCCGCCCCGCCCTTCATGTCGCCCCAGCCGTCGGCCACCGCGAAGGTGTCGGCGTCCTTGAGCGCCATCAGCCGCTCGAGGCCGTCGGCGTCCTGGGACTCGGCGGCGGTGACCTGAACGGTGTAGGCGTCGTCCATGAAGGCTCCGGGGGGCGGATGAGGAAGGCCTGGAGGTTCCACCCGAACGGGGAGGCTTGAAGGCGCTTCGGTACGGTAATGGACGAAGTCGCCGCCGGTTCAGCTATTGGCCGCGAAGCTCCGTCCCTCCAGCGCCCGCAGCGGCGTCACCACATCGTTCAGCGGCGCCTCGGCGAACGGCCGCCGGGCCAGCAGGTCGCCGTAGACGTCCAGATACCGCCGCGCCATCGCCGTGGCCGAGAAGCGCAGATCGAAATGGGCCCGGATCGCCGCCCGGTCCAGCAGATGCGCCCGTCCCGCCGCCGCCACGGCCTGCTCCAGCGTCTCGACGAGATAGCCGGTCTCGCCGTCGTCGATGATTTCGGTCGTCGAGCCGCAGCGGAAGGCGACCACGGGCGCGCCGCAGGCCATGGCCTCGATCATCACCAGACCGAAGGGCTCGGGCCAGTCGATGGGGAACAGCAGGGCTTCGGCGCCGCCGAGGAAGGCGGACTTCTGGTGGTCCGCGATCTCGCCGATGAATTCGATCAGGGGGTTGCCGTCGACCATGGGCCTGATGACCGTCTCCCAATAGATCTTGTCCGCCGCATCGACCTTGGCCGCCATCTTCAGCGGCTTGTTGAGGGCGGTGGCGATCTGGATGGCGCGGTCGGGGCGCTTCTCGGGCGAGATCCGGCCGAGGAAGGCGAGGTAGCCCTCCGACCGCGGGGAGAACCGGTACAGGTCGCCGGGCATGCCGTGGTGCACCGTCGCCTTCCAGTTGGCGAGGGGCAGGGGCCGGCGCTGGTCGTCGGAGATCGAGACCAGGCCGAACTCCGGCCAGCGTTCGTAGACGCCGCCGATGTCCTTCATGTCCAGACGTCCGTGCAGGGTCGTGATCGTCTTGTCCGCGCAGCGCGAGAAGAAGGGGAAATGGATCATGTCGGTGTGGAAATGGATCACGTCGAATGCGTCGGCGCGCTTCAGCACCTCGGCCAGCATGGTCATGTGCGCCGCCAGATCGGACTTCAGCGGGGCCGGATCCAGCCGGATCGCCTGATCGCGCGCCGGTATCAGCCGCGCCCGCGTCTCGGCGTCGGCGCTGGCGAAAAGGGTGACGTCATGGCCCAGATCGACCAGGGCGTCGGTCAGATGGGCGACCACGCGTTCGGTGCCGCCATACAGTTTCGGCGGCACGGCTTCGTACAGGGGCGTGACCTGGGCGATCTTCATGACAGCGGCTCCCGGCGCCCGCGGGGAGGCGAGGCGCCGCGACATCCAACCACCACGTCCGGGCGAAGTTCCCGGAACGCCGATTTTCCCGTTGGAACTGTGGGGGTTATCCCTGTTTCAGTGTCCGTTGCCGGTCATTGCATCCCGGCCCGAACCTCGGCCCTCAGGGCGTCGATCGACCTCAGCCCCTGATCCGTCTTGAATCGCCAGTAGGTCCAGCCGTTGCAGGCCGGGGCGTTTTCGAACAGCGCTCCGAGCTTGTGGATCGAGCCGGACAGTTCGCCCGCGACCAGCGATCCGTCGGCCCGCACCCGCGCCTCGCGGTCGCCGCGCGGGCAGTAGAGCTTGTCGCCGGGGGCCAGCAGCCCGGCCTCGACCAGGGCGCCGAACGGCACCTTCACCTCGGCCTTGCGCGATCCCATGACCACCAGGTCCTCGGGCGCGGCCGGGATCACCGCCTTGATCCGCTTCTCGGCCACCTTGGCGTAGGTCTCGTCGCGCTCGATGCCGATCCAGCGGCGGCCCAGCCGTTTGGCGGCCGCTCCGGTGGTGCCTGTGCCGAAGAAGGGGTCCAGCACCACGTCGCCGGGCCGGGTCGCCGCCATCAGCACCCGGTGCAGCAGGCCCTCGGGCTTCTGGGTCGGATGGGCCTTCTTGCCGTCGGCGTCCTTGATCCGCTCCTCGCCCGTGCACAGGGCCAGGGTCCAGTCGGACCGCATCTGGACGTCCTCGTTGAAGGCCTTCAGGGCGTCGTAGTTGAACGTGTACCGCTTCTGGTCCCGGCTGCGGGCGGCCCAGATCAGGGTCTCATGGGCGTTGGTGAACCGCGTGCCCTTGAAATTCGGCATCGGATTGGACTTGCGCCAGATGATGTCGTTCAGCACCCAGAAGCCGAGATCCTGGATCGCCGAGCCGAGGCGGAAGACATTGTGATAGCTGCCGATCACCCAGATCGAGCCCTCGGGCTTCAGGATGCGGCGGCACTCCGTCATCCATTCGCGGGTGAAGGCGTCATAGGCGGCGAAACTGTCGAACTTGTCCCAGTCGTCATCGACCGCATCGACCTTCGAATTGTCCGGCCGCAGCAGATCGCCGCCCAGCTGCAGGTTATAGGGCGGGTCGGCGAAGACCATGTCGACGCAGGCGTCGGGCAGGGACCGCAACACCTCGATGCAGTCGCCGCGATGAATGACGTCGGTCTTGAACTCGGACATGGAAACGCGGCCCCGCACAGCTTGAAGGCCGATTGGTGAATCATCGCGGTTAAGGGCGGGTTAGCCGGATGGTCATTGGCCTGATCCGAGTGAACCGGAAACGGGCCAGGGCCGACCCTTGAGAAACAGACGGAGCCGGGCGCATAAGGACGCCATGGCGTTTGAACCTGTTCCGCTGCAATCGCTGGAACGCGGCTACCTCCGGGTCCTGCGCATCCGCTCCGCCATCGGCTGGCTGATCCTCTCGGCGATCGCGGCGGCCGCGGACGCGGTCCTGCACTGGCGCACCGGCGTCTCGCCCGGCGTAGTCGCGGGACCCGTCATACTGTTGGGCGTCATGGCGACCGTCGTCCTCGTGCCGCGTCGCTGGCGGCGGTGGGGCTATGCCTTCACCGACAGCGAGTTGCACGTCGCCCACGGCTGGCTCACCCGCGTGCACACCGTCGTCCCGGTCTCGCGCGTGCAGCATATCGACGTCAGCCAGGGCCCGATCGAGCGCGGCGCGGGGGTGGCGGTTCTCAGCCTCCACACCGCCGGCACCGAGAACAGTCTGGTGGTGCTTCCGGGCATCAGCCGTCAGCGGGCGGAGGCAATTCGCGACGCCATCCGCGCCCGGATCAGTGACGCGCCCTGGTGACCGCCCCCGACCCTTCGACCGCCGCCGAAGCCATGGCGCCGCGACGGCTCGACCCACGCACCATCGTCCTCAAATCCCTGCAGGGGTCGCCCTCCCTGATCCTGGGCCTGCCGGTCTTCCTGGCCTGGTCGCGCGGCGAAGGGCTTCCGCTCGGGTTTCTGCTGGCCCCGCTGGCGCTGCTGCTCGCGGTCGCGCTGTTCTTCAGCTGGCTCCGCTGGCGCGTCTTCACCTACCTTATCCTGCCCGGCCAGGTCGTCATCGCCCACGGGCTGATCAAGCGGACCCGCCGCTCGATCCCGGCCGAACGCATCCAGGATGTGTCGATCAAACAGGGCCCCCTGTCCCGATTGTTCGGTCTGGCCGAGGTGCGTATCGAGACCGGCGGCGGGGAGGCGGACGAAGGCCGGCTGGACAGCGTCAGCCTGTCCGAGGCGCATCGACTGCGCCGCGTGCTGCGGAGCATCCGGTCGGGCGGCGGAGTCGACGGGGGTGACCGGAGCGCTGACCCGGAGGCCGCCGAAACCCTGCTGTTCCGGATGGGGTTTCCGCGACTGCTCTGGTCCGGACTGTTCCGTTTTTCGCTGGTCTGGCTCGCCGCCATTTTCGGCCTTCTGCAATATCTCGACCAGGCGCTTGGCTACGGCTGGGACCGTTGGCTGGAGATGCTGGGCGTCGCGGGACAGGCGCTGCAGTCCGGGTTCAACGTCAGCGTACTGATCGGCCTCGCCGGCCTTGCCGTGGCGCTCGGACTGCTGGCCGGGGTCGTCAGAACCGTGCTGCGCAATTTCGGCTTCCGGCTCACCCATGCCGAGGCGCGGTTTCGCTACCGGCGCGGCCTGTTGACCCGGACCGAGGTGGTGGTGGCGAAGCGGCAGATCCAGCTCGGCCTCGTGGAGCATGGCGCCGTCAGCGGCCGCTTGGGCTGGCGCGCGTTCAAGGTCCAGACCCTGGGCGGCGGCGATCAGGTTTCGGGCCGGCAGGAACTGGCCCCCTTCGCCCGGCCCGACGAACTCGCGCCCGTCATCGCCCTGGCCGGACTGCCGCCGTTCGAGCCGTCGCGGCTGCGCTCCGTCTCGTCCTGGCATACTGTCAGCGGCGTCATCGGCTTTGTGGCGGCGCCCGCCGCGGCGATGTTGGGGGCGACGGCCTTCTTCCCCCTCGCCGCCCTGCTTCTGTTTACGCTGCCGGTCCTCCTCGCCGTCGCGCTGCTGCGGCGCCGCTGTCATCGCTACGGGCTCGCCCCGACCAGCGTCCAGGTAAGGCGGGGCGTGCTGACGCGGCGCGACTGGACCATCCCTTACGGCAATGTCCAGGCCGTCACGGTGACCCGCGGACCGCTGCAGCGACGGTTCGGCGTCGCCACGGTGCGGATCGACACCGCCGGCGGGCGCGGGCTCAACCGCCCGCATGTCCATGATATCGATGACGCGGAGGCGGCGGCCTTCGTCGGCGACCTTATGGAGCGGGTGGAGATCGTTCGGCGCGGTGCGCCTTCGGGCCCCGGGCGGGGCACGCCGTAGGCGTCATGCGGTCAGACGCCGAACTCCCGCCCCCACCCGCCGGAACCGCCACATCCACTCACGCTTTGTTACGGCCCCGGCCTCGCCTTCGCGGGCGCAGCACGTTAGTCAGGCCGGATACGACCAGGGCTCAGGGACCATGCGATGACTCAGTGGGTGTACGGCTTCGGCGGGGGCTCCGCCGACGGCGATGCGTCGATGAAGAACCTGCTCGGCGGCAAGGGCGCCAACCTGGCCGAGATGTCCTCGCTCGGCCTGCCGGTGCCCCCCGGCTTCACCATCACCACCGAGGCCTGCGTCCACTACTATTCCAACGGCCAGACCTATCCTGACGCCCTGGCCGCACAGGTCGCCGCCGGGCTGAAGACGGTCGAGCAGGTCGTCGGCAAGACCTTCGGCGACGCGAAGAACCCCCTGCTGGTCTCGGTCCGCTCTGGCGCCCGCGCCTCGATGCCCGGCATGATGGATACGGTCCTGAACCTCGGCCTCAACGACGAAACCGTCGAGGGTCTGGCCGCCCTGTCCGGAGACCGCCGCTTCGCCTTCGACAGCTATCGCCGTTTCATCACCATGTACTCCAGCGTCGTCCTCGGCCTCAGCCACGACGACTTCGAGGAGGTGCTGGACGACCACAAGGATCGTCTCGGCGTCACCATCGACACCGACCTGTCCGCCGCCGACTGGGAGAAGGTCGTCGCCGACTACAAGACCGTCGTCGAGGACCGCCTCGGCCACGCCTTCCCGCAGGACCCGAACGACCAGCTGTGGGGCGCCGTCTCGGCCGTCTTCGCCAGCTGGATGAACGACCGGGCCAAATTCTATCGCCGCATGCACGACATCCCCGAAAGCTGGGGCACGGCGGTGAATGTCCAGTCCATGGTCTTCGGCAACATGGGCGACACCTCGGCCACCGGCGTCGCCTTCACCCGCAATCCCTCGACCGGCGAGGCCCGGCTGTACGGCGAATTCCTGATCAACGCCCAGGGCGAGGACGTCGTCGCCGGCATCCGCACGCCCCAGTCGCTGACGAAGGCGGGCCGCGAGGAGATGGGCGAGAGCGCGCCCTCGATGGAAGAGGCCATGCCGGTCGTCTTCGCCGAGTTCGTCGACGTCGTCGGGCGGCTGGAGAGCCACTACCGCGACATGCAGGACATCGAGTTCACGGTCGAACAGGGCCGTCTGTGGATGCTCCAGACCCGCAACGGCAAACGCACCGCCAAGTCGGCGCTGAAGATCGCCGTCGACCTCGCCGCCGAGGGCGTGATCTCCGAGGAAGAGGCCGTGTCCCGCGTCGAACCCTCGGCGCTGGACCAGTTGCTGCACCCGACCCTCGACCCGAACGCGTCGCGCACCGTGGTCGCCGCCGGCCTGCCCGCCTCGCCCGGCGCCGCCACCGGCAAGATCGTCTTCGACGCCGACGAGGCCGAGCGCCTCAGCCAGCTTGGCGACGCCGTCATCCTGGTGCGGGAGGAGACCTCGCCCGAGGACATCCACGGCATGCATGCGGCGCGCGGCATCGTCACGGCCCGGGGCGGCATGACCAGCCACGCCGCCGTCGTCGCCCGCGGCATGGGCCGTCCCTGCGTCTGCGGCATCAATGAACTGTCGATCGACGACAAGGCCGGGACCTTCACCGCCCGCGGCCGCGTCTTCAAGGCCGGCGAGATCATCACCATCGACGGCTCCAGGGGCGAGGTGCTGGACGGCGCCGTGGCCATGATCGAGCCCGAGCTGACCGGCGACTTCCAGACCCTGATGGCCTGGGCCGACAAGGTGCGTCGTCTCAAGGTCCGCGCAAACGCCGAGACGCCGCTGGACGCGAAGACCGCGCGCGGTTTCGGGGCCGAGGGCATCGGCCTGTGCCGGACCGAGCATATGTTCTTCGACGATGCCCGCATCGCCGCCGTGCGCGAGATGATCCTCGCCGACGACGAGGCCGGGCGCCGTATGGCGCTGGCGAAGATCGCGCCGTTCCAGAAGGCCGATTTCGTCGAACTGTTCACCATCATGGCCGGCCTGCCGGTGACGGTGCGCCTGCTCGACCCGCCGCTGCACGAGTTCATCCCCCACACCGACGCCGAGATCGACGCCCTGGCGGTGACGCAAGGCCTCGACGCCGCCAAGCTGAAGCGCCGGGCCCGCGAACTGCACGAGACCAACCCCATGCTCGGCCATCGCGGCTGCCGCCTCGGCGTCGCCTATCCCGAGATCTACGAGATGCAGGTCCGCGCCATCCTCGAGGCGGCGCTGGAGGTGAAGAAGACGGCGGCCGAGGCCCCCATCCCCGAGATCATGCACCCGCTGGTCGCTCTCGGGCTGGAGATGAAATACCTGCGCGAACTGACCGACCGGACCGCCGAGGCCGTCTTCGCCGAGGCCGGCGACCGGGTCGAATACCTCGTCGGCACCATGATCGAACTGCCCCGCGCCGCCCTGCGCGCCGCCGATCTGGCCGAATACGCCGAGTTCTTCAGCTTCGGCACCAACGACCTGACCCAGACCACCTTCGGCATCAGCCGCGACGACTCCGGCCGCTTCCTGCAGGCCTATATGGACAAGGGCATCTTCGAGACCGACCCCTTCGTCCGCCTTGACCAGGACGGCGTCGGCGACCTGATCCGCATCGCCGCCGAGCGGGGCGGGGCCGCCCGGCCCGGGATCAAGATGGGCATCTGCGGCGAACACGGCGGCGACCCGTCCTCGATCGCCTTCTGCGAAGAGGTCGGCCTCGACTACGTCAGCTGCTCGCCCTACCGCGTCCCGATCGCCCGGCTGGCGGCGGCGCAGGCCGCGCTGCATGCGCGGGCCGGGACGGAGCGCGAAAAGGATCGCTGACAGAACGACGGTTGCTTCGCCACAAAACTGTCATTCTTGAAGTAACGCGGTCTGTGCTTCGGTTCACACAGTTGTCGTTATGTATCCGACCGCCACTGGAACGCCGCTTTCGACGGCCCATTTGTGTCCTCGCTGGATGGGGCTGGCAGCCGTTGGTTGCCACATCTAGAGGATACAAGAAACAATGCGTAACATTCTTCTCGCCACCGCCGCTCTTACTCTGATCGCCGCCCCGGCCATGGCCCAGGAGCCGGTCAGCCCGATCACCGGTTCGATCGGCTACACCCAGCTGGATACCGACGGCGGCGACCTCGGCGCCATCACCGGCCGCGTCGGCTACGACTTCACCCGCAATTTCGGCGTCGAGGGCGAAGCCTCGATCGGCGTCAAGGACGACGACATCACCTTCGCCGGCGTCGACGGCAAGATCGAACATGACTGGGACGCCGCCGCCTATGGCGTCGCCAAACTGCCGATCAACCCGAACCTCGAACTGTTCGGCCGCGTCGGCTACGGCACCACCAGCGTGACCGCCAGCGTGCCCGGCGCGTCGGTCTCGGCCGATGGCGAGAGCGTCAACTATGGCGTGGGCGCCAACTATTTCATCGACGGCCGCAACGGCATCCGCGCCGACTGGACCCGTCGTGATTTCCGCGGCGACGGCGGCGAGGCGGACGCCTACGGCCTCAGCTTCGTGCGCCGCTTCTAGGACCGACGTCCGAAACGACGAAGGCGCGCATCCCTCGCGGGGTGCGCGCCTTTTCGTTGGTCGGAACCCGGTGGTTCAGGCGACGCCGGGTTGCAGCGCCCAGCGCATCGAGCCTTCGCCGAACGGCTTGAAGAACAGGTCGCGGTATTTCTCGAACACTTCGACGATGCGGTTGGCCAGGTCCTGGGCGACGGTCTCGCCCCGCTGTCGCTTCATCGCGCAGACGCACTGGACCACGTCGCGCTGGTGGGCCGAGCCCCCCATGCTCTTCAGCACCGCGGCGATATCCTGCGCCAGCGGATCGATCTGCGCTCCCCATGGAGTGGTGTTCTGAGCCATCCGGGACACCCCCTGTTCTCGACGCTGGCGAACGGTTCGCAAAATCTTGCGGAGGATGCAAGCTTGACCGCGAATTCGTGATCGGAGGGAAAGAATGGAGCCGCGGCGGTCGAACAGCGTTCCTGCCCCATGACCGTACATCGCCTCGTCCTCCTGTCCGTCCTGGCGCTCGCCGGTTGCGGACAGCCCGGGACCAATCCGCCGACCGACCCCGCCGCTCCGATCGACACGCCGGAAGCCCAGGCGCCGCCGCCGATACCCCCGCCGGGGGTCGGCTCGATCATGCCGGGCTCCGGGCCGCAGACCTTCGTGGGCCGCTGGGCCGCCGAGGCCGCCTGGTGCGCGAATCCGCGGGGCGCGGAGCGGCCGATCGAGATCACCACCACCCGGTTCGAGGGCTATGAAAACAGTTGTGGCATCCTGTCCATCACCCAAGTCGCCGACGGCTATCAGGCCGCGCTGGCCTGTGCGTCGGAAGGGCAGACATCGAGCGAGCGGATCAGGATGGCGGTACACGGCGAGGGCATGCGCCTGACCTGGTTGAACCGGAACAATGCGGTGGTCGCACTGGTTCGATGTCCGGCGCCGACGGCGGCCGTCCCGCCTCAGGGATAGACGCCGATCCCGGCCAGCCCCGACCCGTCTCCGTCGGCCGAAAGCGTCGCGATCGCCTGTTCGCCCGTGACCGAAAGCACCAGCCGGTGCGTCCACAACGGGAAGACCGCCGTTCCGTTCTCGACCGGCCGGGAGACCGTCATCACCAGGGCGTCCTGGTTTTCGCGTCGGGCGAAGATGCGAACCACAGCCAACATCGGGGTGAGGCGCTGCAACTCGAACCGCACCTCCATCGGCCCGATCAGGTCGCTGTCCGACTCCTCGATGTCCAGCGTGGGGAGGTAGCGGGACAGCGGAGTGGAGGAGCGGTCGGTGGTCGTCAGCCAGCTTCGTCCGGCGTCGGGCCACAGGCCTTCGTAGCGGCCGACGCGGCGGCGGAAGCAGGTCTGCTGGTCGTCCTGGCGGCCGAAGACGGTCAGGGCCGAAACCTGGGCGCACCAGAAGGTCGACAGGCTCCGCGTGCCCAGCGGCGAGGTGCGCAGCACCTCCACCCGGTGCGCCACCGCGCCGGCGGCGATACGCGGGCTCATCGAGCCCTCGATGATCGTGTCCTGCCGGAAGCGGCCGGTCCGGGCGTGTTCCATCGACCCCGAGGCCAGCACGCCGCCGCGCGCAACCGGTCCGGTCGCGACCGTGAGCTCTTCGGGGCGCAGCATCACCCCGCCGATGACGCCCGGCGTCGGCTCGATCGGCGCGGCTTCCTCGTCATCGCCGGCGCGCAACGCGCGCGCCAGGCCCTCGCCGCCGGCCATGGTCTGATCGACCGGCGGGGCGACGCGCCGGCTGGTGACGGTCAGGGCGTCGCGATACCGGTTCGGGGTCAGGGTCAGCTCAAGGCCGTCATAGACATAGACGGCGGCGCCGCCGTTCAGCGGCACATCGGTGGTCGTCATCGGGAAGGTCGAGGTGCGCCCGTCCTCCTGGCCCGGCCCCACGATCCGGCGCGACAGCCGCACCTGGCCCTCGCGAATTCGCACGAAGGCCACGGTCAGAGAAAAGGCGCTTGTCGCCTCGACCGGCGTGACGGTGACCCGCGGGGCCCGCGCGTCGAGATCGGTGAAGGTCAGTCCGGTCACCAGCCACCAAGGGTAGAACGAATACAGCGGGACGCCGAGATTGGCCTGGCCGTCGGGCGTGTGCACCATGCAGACCGTGGAGGGCGACCAGCGCGATCCGCGCCGCTCCTCGCCGACGCCGCACCACGCCTCGAGCTTGTCGGATTGCTCGGCGGCCCTTCCGGCCGAGAAGCGCCGGCGCGTCACCAGCGTTCCGGCGACCATGCGGTGACCGGCCGTGCCGATGGTCTCATCCAGCCGGCCCTCGTCGACCAGTCGGAGCGATGCGGTCAGGACCGGCTGGTCACGCCGCGCGGCGGGGTGGATTTCGGGATCACCGGCGGGTTCGAGCCCGATGAAGGCGGCGGTGAACCGCTCCGACAGGCCGACCGGCGCCGCGGCCCCCGGATCGATTTCCGCGGGAGGCGGCGGCGGTCTGGCCGGATCCTGTGCAAGAGCGACCGTCGGGACGAGGGCCAAGGCGGCGATCAGCAGCAGGCGGCGCATTCGATTCTCACGCAACGGCAAGACGAAAGCCTAGCCCCTGACGATCACCCGTTGAACAGGAAATTCATCACGTCGCCGTCCTTGACGACATAGCTCTTGCCCTCGGCGCGCAGCTTTCCGGCCTCGCGCGCCTTCGCCTCGCCCTTCAGGGCCACGAAGTCGTCGTAGGCGATGGTCTCGGCGCGGATGAAGCCCTTCTCGAAATCGGTGTGGATGACCCCGGCCGCCTGGGGGGCGGTATCGCCGATATGGATGGTCCAGGCGCGCGCCTCCTTCGGCCCGACGGTGAAATAGGACTGCAGGCCCAGCAGCGAATAGGCCTCGCGGATCAGACGGTTCAGGCCCGGTTCCGCGAGGCCGAGACTCTCCAGGAACTCGGCCTGTTCCTCGGGATCCAGCACCGCCAGCTCGGAATCGATCTTGGCCGATATGACCACCGAGTTGGCGTTGTCCTCGGCGGCGCGCTTCGCGACCAGGTCGGACAGCTCATTGCCCTTGTCGGCCGAGTTCTCGTCGACATTGGACACATACAGCGCGGGCAGGGAGGTCAGCAGCTGCAGCATGTGCCAGGCCTTCTGGTCCTCCTTGTCGACCTTGACCACGCGGGCGGGCTTGCCGGCGCGCAGGGGGGTCAGGGCCATGTTGATCAGGCGCAGGGTGGTCTGGGCTTCCTTGTCGCCGCCCTTGGCCTTCTTCTCGACGTTGCCGACCCGTTTCTCGAGGCTTTCCAGGTCGGCCAGCATCAGTTCCGTCTCGATGATGTCGAGATCGCTGATCGGGTCGATGCGATTCTCGACATGGGTGATGTCGTCATCGATGAAGCAGCGGGCCACGAAGGCCACGGCGTCGCAGTCGCGGATATTGGCCAGGAACTGGTTGCCCAGGCCCTCGCCCTTGGACGCGCCGCGCACCAGGCCGGCGATGTCGACGAAGGTGATCCGCGAGGGGATGATCTCCTTCGACCCGGCGATGGCGGCCAGCACGTCGAGGCGCGGCTCGGGCACGGCCACGTCGCCCGTGTTGGGCTCGATGGTGCAGAACGGATAGTTGGCGGCCTGGGCCGCCGCCGTCCTGGTCAGGGCGTTGAACAGGGTGGACTTGCCGACATTGGGCAGGCCGACGATCGCGACTTTCAGGGCCATGGTCTTGGGGTGGTTCCTCGTGAGCGCGAGCCTTTAGCCGGTCGCGGCCGGTTTGTCAGTCTCGGCCGTCAGAGCGCGGCGGGATCGGCGCCGGCCACGGGCGGCTGGCCCACGGTCGCGGTCACCTCGAGCGGAGGCGAGGTCTCGAAGGTCAGCGTCATGACGACGGTGTCCCCGGCGACCAGAGGCTCCTTGACCCCCATCAGCATCAGGTGATTGCCGCCCGGCTCCAGGGCCACGGCCTCGCCTGCGGGCAGGGCGAGCCCCTCCCTCAATTCGTTCATCATCATCATGCCGCTCTCGATCCGGCTCTCATGGATCTGGACGAGGTTGGCGTCGGGACTGCTGACCGAGAGCAGCCGGTCGGCGGTCGTCGTGGTCAGGGTCAGGTAGCAGCCCGTCATCTGGCGCCCCACAGGAGTCGGGCGACAGATCGCATCCGCGGCCTGCACGGTCGCCGGTCCGGCGGACTCCCCGCCGTTCGGGCTGCAGGCGGCGAGCGCCAGGGCGGCGGCTGCGAGGAGAGGGGCGCGGGTCATGGATGTCTGGCCTTGTCGGGGGCCGGGACGGCCCCGGCGAAGTCCGCCCGCACTAGCGGGCGCGGCGGCGAATGGGAAGCGCGGCTATTCGCCCCGCGCGGCATTCTGCGCCGCCTGGCGGGGGCTGAATTTGGGCGCCGGCGCCAGGCGCATGACCTCGGCCTGATAGCGGTCGTCGTCGCCGGCGAGGGCGAAGGGCAGGGCGTCGGCGACGGCGTGCAGCATCGGCTCCAGCCAGGTCTGGTCGGCCTTGTGGAAGTCGCTCAGCACATGGCCGTGCACCAGCTGCGGCTCGCCAGGATGGCCGATCCCCATGCGGGCGCGCCGGAAGTCGGCGCCCAGCTGGCTGATCAGGCTGCGCACGCCATTCTGACCCGCGGCCCCGCCGCCCGTCTTCATCCGGAACCGGCCCGGGGCCAGGTCGATCTCGTCGTGGAAGACGATGACCTCCGATGGCTGGACCTTGTAGAAGCGCGCCGCCTCGGCCACCGCCCGGCCGCTCTCGTTCATGAAGGTCTGCGGCTTCATCAGCAGGACGCGGACGGGACCGTCGGCTGTCGCCACCTCGCCCTCGCGGATCACCGACTGGAATTTGGCCCGCTCGGGTCCGAACGACCAGCGCCGCGCTATCTCGTCGGCGGCCATGAAGCCGATGTTGTGGCGGTTGCCCTGGTATCTGGGACCCGGATTGCCCAGGCCGGCGATGATGATCATGGGTTCAGTCGCCCAGGCCGAGGACAAACATGAGCTTGGTGTCCACTTCAGCCATGGTTGACGCCGCCAGGAAGCCGATCGGAGCCCCGCATTTTGTAGCGGCGATGGGATAGATCTTGTCTGTCATCAGCAGAGATGTCTGTCGCAATCCATTCTCCGGCGTCGGTTCGAGAACCAATCGAGCCGGACTCGCATGCTCCAGATCGCTCGAAAACAGGCAAACAAGGACGCTGTCCGAAGAATTCAGATCATCATTCTGCACGACGACGGCCGGCCTTGGCTTTCCGTGATCGCCTGACACCGAGACGATAATCAGGGAGCCTCTTTCCACTCCGGCCAATCGGGTGCGTCCTCTTCCATCATGGCTTCAACGAACGCCATGGTTTCGCGCTCGCCTTCGCTGGCGTTGATCCTGGCGATGTCGGCCGCGAGCTTTTCGCGAAACCCTGGAGCATCGGCGTCGATGACCCACATGCGCACCTGCTTCAGTCCCGCCGCCTTCTTGCGGGCGCGGTAGGCCTTGTACTTGTCAGGCTTGGGGGCATGCACGTTCATGGCGACAAGGTAGCGCGCCACCGTCTGTTTCGCAATCCGGCCACGAAAAACCCCGCCGCGGCGAACCGGGCGGGGTGATTTGTTTCGTCACGATCGGAGCGATCAGCTCTCTTCGGTCTCTTCCGCGGCTTCGGCTTCGCCGGAGGCGGCCTGTTCGGTCGCTTCGACTTCCGCGGCCTCGGCGGCGACTTCGGCGTCGTGGGCTTCGTCGGCGGCGGCCGAGATGGCGGCCGAAGACGTCTTGATCGAGGCGATCACGAAGTCACGGTCGGTGATGGTCGGCTCGACGTTTTCCGTGCCCTTGAGGTCGGACCAGCGGATGGTGTCGCCCATCTTGTGGCCGGCCAGGTCGACGATCAGGTCTTCCGGAATGTGATCCGCGCGGACCTTCACCTCGACCGCGTGGCGGACGATTTCCAGCGAACCGCCCTGACGGAAGGCTTCGCACTGGTCCTGATTGATGAAGTGGACCGCGATGTCGATCTTGATGGTCTGCTTTTCGTCGACGCGCATGAGGTCGAAGTGCAGCGGACGGTCGGTGACCGGATCAAACTGGACATCGCGGGCGATGACCGGCTGCGATTCCTTGCCGTACTTCAGCGTCACCAGGTGACCCAGCAGCTTGCCGGTGTAGAGCGACTTGCGGAAGTCGCGCTCGTTCACCGAGATGGCCACGGGGGCCTTGTCGCCGCCGTACAGCACGCCCGGGACCATGCCCGCGCGGCGCGCGGCGCGAGCGCCGCCGGTGCCGACGCCATCACGGACGTCCACGTTCAGAATGATCTCGGCCATCGCCTCGCCTCAACAACACAAACGCCGCGCTGACCAGTCAGCCCTCGCGGCGGGGTCTTCAGACCCTGAATTCAAGAGCGCGGGTCATTACACGCCAACCGGCGCGGACGCAACCGTCCCGGCGCATGGCAACGCCGGAAAGACCGGACGCCTATCGGCTGCTGTTCAGGGCCGATGTCGCGGAGACCGACGCCGCCGCCGCCGCTTCGGCCACGGGAGTCTGGACCGGCCCGGAATCAGCGGCCCCGCCCGCCACGGCGGTCGCCGGGATTTCGATGGGGGCGGGCGTGATGTTCTGGGCCGTGCAGGTGGCGAGGTCGCGGGCGACGTGGCGGCCGACGCAGAACATGTCCTCATAGCTGGGCCGCGAGGCGGCCAGGCACTGGAACAGCATAAGCTTGGACATGTTGAGGCAGAATTCGCTGTTCTGCTCGACCGTCAGGGCCTCGGTATTGGCCCGGGCGTCCTCGCCCCCGGCCCCCAGTGCGGCCAGGGCGGCCAGGGCCAGCGATCGGGCGACCGCCGGCGTATAGGGCGGCCCAGAGCGCGCGGCGTTCAGCGAAAGCCCCGTACCCGAGTTGGCGGCGGCGAACAGGCGGGCCGACTCCTCGGCCGAGGGCAGCATCTGCACGGCCGACAGGGCCTTGGCGCCCTCGAGGCGGACAGACCGGTCGGTGATCGGCACCGTCGCCCAGCGCCGTCGCGGGTCGCGGCGTCCCTGGATCGTATAGGCGTCCTCCTCGACGGCATCGGCGATCACCAGCATGGCCGCCGAATCACGGCCGATGGTGTCGATGATCAGGCCGGCCGCGGCGTCGGCGCCGGGCAGGGTGGCGGCATAGGCGGGGTCCGCTACGATGCGGTCGATGATCTGACGGCGGCTGTCGGGGTGGGCGGCGAGCGCGCGGACGCCCTGCACGAACTCTGGCGACTGCAACGCCAGGATCGAGCCATAGGCGATCATGCCGCGCGACAGCTGGGCCGGTTCATAGGAGGCGCCCCGGCGGATGGCGGCCTGGATCGCCTCGGCGCTGGTGAAACCGGCCTGGATGGTCCCGGCCTCGCGCATGAAGGCGACATATATGGAGGCGGCCTCGGCCACGCCCTCATTCAGGCTGACCGCGGGAAGCGGCGCGGGCGCGGGGGGCGGAGGTGCCGGGGGAAGCGGCTCGGGCTCCGGGGTCGCGCAACTGGCCAGGACGGCGGCGACGGCGGCGGCCGCCAGGGAGAGCCCGCGACGCGGAAGAGCCTGAAACATGCGATATCCCCACAAGGACGCACGGCGCGTCGAGGCGCCGGAGTTCGAAGGGCTTATAACGCGGGGAGAACCGTTTTCCGACCGTTAATCGAACAGTTTGGACACGGATTCCTCGTTGGCGATCCGCCGGATAGCCTCTCCGATCAACGGAGCCACGGAAACCGTGCGGATTTTTCCGCAGTTCAAAACTTCGTGGGGTTGTTCGATCGAGTCGGTGATCACCAGTTCCTTCAGCGGCCCGTCGGTGATCCGCTGCACGGCCGGACCCGACAGGACGCCGTGGCTGATATAGGCCGAAACCTCGGTCGCGCCCTTGTCCATCAGGGCCTGGGCCGCATTGACCAGGGTGCCGCCGGAATCGACGATGTCGTCGAACAGGATGCAGCGCCGGCCCTCGACGTCGCCGATGATGTTCATCACCTCGCTCTCGCCGGCCTTGGGCCGCCGCTTGTCGACGATGGCCAGATCGGCGTCCAGCCGCTTGGCCAGGGATCGCGCCCGCACCACGCCGCCGACATCGGGCGAGACGATCATCAGGTCATCGCCGCGCCGGTAGTGGTCTCTGATGTCCTGGGCCAGCACCGGCGTCGCCAGCAGGTTGTCGGTCGGGATGTCGAAAAAGCCCTGGATCTGACCCGCGTGCAGATCCATCGTCAGCACCCGGTGCGCCCCGGCCCGGGTGATCATGTTGGCCACCAGCTTGGCCGAGATCGGGGTCCGGCCGCCGGTCTTCCGATCCTGCCGGGCGTAGCCGAAATAGGGCATGACCGCCGTGATCCGCCGCGCCGACGCCCGCACCAGGGCGTCGGTCATGATCAGCAGCTCCATCAGATTGTCGTTGGCGGGATAGCTCGTCGACTGGATGACGAAGACGTCCTCGCCGCGGACATTCTCCTCGATCACCGCGAAAACCTCGTTGTCGGCGAATCGTTTCACCTGGGCCTTGGTCAGGGGCATGTCGAGGTGGGTGGCGATCGCCTGGGACAGGGTCCGGTTGGAGTTGCCAGAGAGCAGCTTCATGTCCGGTCATCCTTTCGCCGTCATCGCCCGGCTGAGAATGCTTCCGCGGCGCTGGCGCGCTTCATACCAGCGGACGGCCCGGCCACAAGGCGTGGCGCGCCATTTCGGCGCACTTCTTCGCGCATTGGCTTGGGCAGGTTCGCTGGTGTAGAGATCGCGTCTCGTTTTTCGGGGGCGCCGACGGGGTCCGCGCCCGCCGGCATTTCAAGTTGAGGTCGTCCTTGCCAGCTTCCAAATTCCGCGCCGGCCTGATCCTGGCCACCGTGGCTGTTTCGGCCCTGACGATCTCGGCCTGTTCCGGTCGCGGCGAACGTCCGCGCCTCGCCTATGAGGAGCGGCCGGTCGAGGCGCTCTACAACACCGGCTATCAGCGCCTGCAAAGTCGCCGCTGGGCCGACGCGATCGACTATTTCCAGGAGGTCGAGCGCCAGCATCCCTATTCGGAGTGGTCACGCCGCGCGATCCTGATGCAGATCTATTCCTACTATCAGAACAACAACTACCCCGAGGCCATCGCCGCCTCGGACCGGTTCATCCAGCTGTTCCCCGGCAATCCGTCCGCGCCCTACGCCTTCTACATGAAGGCCCTGTGCAATTTCGAGCAGATCACCGACGTGGGCCGCGACCAGGGGTATGCCCAGGCCGCGCTCGAAGGGCTGAGGGATGTGCAACGCCGCTACCCCGGCACCCCCTACGCCATCGACGCGACGGTCAAGATCGACATGGTCAACGACCAGCTGGCCGGCAAGGAAATGGCCATCGGCCGCTATTACCAGCGCGCCGGCCAGCCGCTGGCGGCCATCAATCGGTACAAGACCGTCATCGACAACGAGGCCTACCAGCGCACCTCGCACACGCCCGAAGCCCTGTATCGCCTTGTCGAGGTCAATCTGACGCTGGGCCTGAAGGAAGAGGCGACCCGCAACGGCGCGGTGCTGGGCTTCAACTATCCGGGCAGCCCCTGGTACGCCGAGGCCTACGCCCTGCTGTCGGAAGACGGCCGCCGGCCGGACGTCGCTCCGACCGGCCAGCGTGAAAGCTGGCTGCGCCGGATCATTCCGGGCTGACGTTTCCGATATGTTCCGCTAACCTCGGGCTTTACCCGGGGTGCGAAAGGCCAGCATTCTCCGGCGTCGCCAGAGAGATCGATTCGCTTTGCCTCACCCTGATCCCTGCGCTGCCCGTCCCGTGAACCTGGCGGGAGCGGGTCCATGCTGACCGCCCTCTCCATCCGCGACATCGTGCTGGTCGACGCGCTCGACCTTGATGTGGCGGGCGGCCTGACCGTCCTGACCGGCGAGACCGGGGCCGGCAAGTCGATCATCCTCGACGCCCTCGGCCTGGCCCTCGGCGCCCGCGCCGACGCCGGTCTGGTGCGGGCGGGCGCCAAACAGGCCTCGGCCACCGCCGTCTTCACGGCGCCCGACGACCCCGCCCTGATCGCCCTGATCGGCGAGCGCGGCTTCGACGTCGCGCCTGGCGAGGAGCTGATCCTGCGCCGCACCCTCGCCGCCGACGGCCGCAGCCGCGCCTTCGTCAACGACCAGCCGGCCGGGGTCACGGCCCTGCGCGAGATCGGTCAGGCCCTGGTTGAGGTGCACGGCCAGCACGAGACCGTCGGCCTGCTGGACTGGAAGACCCACCGCGCCCTGCTCGACAACTACGGCGGCCTCCAGCCCCAACTGGACGGCGTCGCCGCCGCCGCCGACCGGTTGAAGATCGCGGAACGCACCGTCTCCGACCTCAGGGCCGCCGCCGCCGACGCCGCCGCCCATGCCGAGGAACTGACGCAGAACCTAGCCGACCTCGACGACCTCGATCCCCGCGCCGACGAGGAGACCGAGCTGGCCGGCGAACGCGCCATCCTCGGCGCCGCCGAAAAGGCCGTCGCCGACCTCGCCGACGCCCGCGCCTCCCTTGGCGGGGACAAGCTGTCCCAGAAGCTGTCGGCCGCCCTGCGCGCCGTCGAGCATGCGCGAACGCGGGCCGGGCAGGCGGGCACCGACCCCGAACATCCCCTGCTGCAGAAACTGTCCGCCGCCGCCGAGGCCATCGACCGCACCATGGTCGAGGCCGAGGAGGCCATCGCCTGCGTCGACGCCGCCGCCAACGCCTTCGACTTCGAGCCCGGCCGTCTGGACAAGGCCGAGGAGCGGCTGTTCGCCCTGCGCGCCGCGGCCCGCAAGCTCAACACGTCCGTGGACAGCCTGCCCGTCCTGCGCGTCCGCTTCCGCGACCAGCTGCGGCTGATCGAGGACGGGGCCGAGGCCATCACCGCCGCCGAACGCGCCGCCTCGGCCGCGCGCGAAGCCTATGACGTCGCCGCCCTGCTCCTGACCTCGGCGCGCGA
>CALRJO020000042.1:0-25027 GCA_943367565.1 Brevundimonas vancanneytii | reverse complement strand
GAAGAGGGCGACGGTCGGGTCGATTTCCAGCGACGCCTTCATACTAGATTACGCGGGCGGGCGCCGCAGCCCTCGCCGCCCGTGTCCGATCGATGGACCCCGGCTCCGGCGCGAGTGCAGGGGCCAGGGAGCGACGACGGTTCTGGAGGGCCTCGAACCCATCACTCCGGAATGGCGCGGACGGCTGTCGCGCCGCCCAAGGCGTCGGACAGCTTGCGACGGGCGCGCGCCACGCGGGTCTCCACCGTCTTGACGGAAACCCCGAGCATCCCAGCCGTTTCCGCCTGACTGCGGCCCTCGATCGCCGTGAGCAGAAGCGGAGCCTTGAGGTGTGGCGGCAAGCGGTTCATCGCCTCGTTCAGCCGGCCGAGCCGGTCGCCAGCCTCCATCCGCTCGTCCGCCGACTCGGCCCCGTCCGGCACGGACATGGCTTCCGGCGACGACAGGTCGATGCCGCCTCGGATGAGCCGCCGGACGAAACGACGGCGGCTCCAGTCCCGGCATTTGTTGAGCGCGATGGTCCGGATCCAGGCCTCGAAGGGCCGCGTCGGATCGTAGCGGCGGATGTTCATCCAGGCCGCCGCATAGGTCTCTTGCAACAGATCCCAGGCCTCCTGCTCGTCGCCGACATAGCGCCGGATGAAACGGAACAGCGCCGTCTTGGTCTGCCGCATCAACTCGCTGAAGGCCGCCCGGTCGCCGCCGGCGGCGCGGGCTGACAGGTCCGCTGGACTCTCCACCCGGACCGCTAGTTTTCGTCGGGCGCGAGGGCGGCGACGATGCGGTCGTCGAAGACCTCGGCCTGGGCGGGCGTCAGCACCGACCGCATCTCGAAGACGTGAGCGATCGTCTCCTTCTGCAGGGCGCCCATCGCGATGTGGAAATGGTCCACCGCCGCCTGGACCTGGGGCCCGTCGCCGTCGCTCTGTTCGATGGCGCGCGCCAGTTCCAGGTTGGCCGCGCGGACATCGGCTTCGAGCGCGGGCCGGCGGGCCGCGAAGCGGGCTTCGACCGCCTCGATACGGGTCAGCTGGGTGGGCGAGAGCTTGAGGTCATGATGGACGATGTCGTGCAGGGACGGCGGCTCGCGCTGGCTCAGCACCCAGCTGGCGCTGATCCAGGTGCCCGCGCCGCTGGCGACCGCGGCCAGCACGGCTGTCAGGACGATCGCCCGCCAGCCGCGCATCACCGGCCGGTTTCCAGGCGCACCAGGGGCGACAGGGCCGCATCGACTGTAAAGATGGCCATGTCGCCGGGCGGCCGTGGCGCGGCGACCGCGCCGACGCCGCCCACGGTCAGGCCGGTGACCAGGGCCATGGCGACGGCCCCGAGGCGCAGTTGCGAGGCCAGTCTTTCGCCGCGAAGCGCATCGACCCGGCCCCAGACGAGCGGCTCGAGTCCATCGAGCGACCGATCGGCGGACAGGGCCGCCGATCGCATCAGCAGATCATCCAGATTACGCGTCATCGAACTCTCCTTGCGCCCCTAATCCCTACTACGCCGAAACGCGCCAAATCCCTCAGACGAGGGGACGGCCTCTCCGGTGCGTAGTTAGCAGAAGGGACGGGAAGGGAGAGGGCAATGGCGATGCGTAAATTTCTGTCGGGGCTCGCCCTGGTGGTGGCGCTGTCGGTCAGCGCACCCGCGTTCGCGCACGAGGACCATGACAAGCAGGCCGCGGCCCGCGCCCAGGCCGCCGCGCCGGCGGGCGCAGGGCCGGAGTCCGGGATGATGGCGATGCCGGGCATGGCCCAGGACATGGACCACGGCGCCATGATGGCGGACGAGGGCCCCAGGCCCATGCCTCAGCGCCTGTATCGCTGGCTCGGGGCCATGCATCCAGCGGCGGTGCATTTCCCGATCGCGCTGTTCCTCGTCGCGGCTCTCCTCGAGATCGCCGCCCTGACGCTGCGCCGGCCGGTCCTGACGCAGGGCACGCGCGTGATCATCGCCCTGGCGGCGATCTCCGCGGTCGCCGCGGTGGCGCTGGGGTGGTTCGCCATGGGGCTGCCCGGGAAGGACGACGTGACCCACGCCTATCATCGGTGGCTCGGCACCTCGATCGCCGCGCTGGGCCTGTTGAGCTGGTGGGCCAAGGAACATTGGGTCCGCCGACCGGGACGCGGGCGCGAACTGATCTACATCGGCCTTTTGACCCTCACCGGCGCCGCCGTGGTGGTCAACGGCCTGCTGGGCGGGATGCTGACCCATGGCATGAGGCATCTGATGTTCTGACGCACCCGGGGCGGTCGTCGCCCAGACACCTCGATTTTTATCCATTCCGCCGGACCCGCCGCTACCGCGGCTTCGGCAAACCAGGAGACTGCACCATGATGTTTCGTTCAGCACTCGCCGGACTGGCGTTCGCCGCCGTCTTCGCCACCTCCGCGCAAGCCCAGACCGCCGACGAGCAACAGGTCCAAACCGTCGTCACCGCTTACAAGGACGCGATCGAGCGCATGGATGTGTCGCAGACGCCGGCCCTGTTCTGGACCGACTCGGAAATCTTCGAGAACGGCGGCGTGGAGGGATCCTTCGCCTATTATCTGGAGCACCATCTCGGACCCGAGTTCGCGGATCTGGCCGGCTTCGACTTCCGCAACCACGAAATGAAGGTCGAGGTTGACGGCGACACGGCCTTCGTGACGGAGACCTACACCTACCACATCACCTTCAAGGACAGCGCCCGGGCCCCCATCGAGCGCCGCGGCGCCGCCACCAGCGTCCTGCGCAAGCGGGGTGACGAGTGGAGGTTCGACGTCTATCACTCCTCGGCCCGGCCCTTCCGCCCCGCCGCCTGATCGCGGCGGCGACCGTCATCGGCGGCCTCCAGATATCGCTCGCCAGAGGGACCCATGAGATCGATGCCCACGCTTTCACGCCGTGCGTTTCTGGCCGCGGGGGCCGGCTCCGTCGCCGTCGCGGCCTGCGCTCCGGGCGCCCGTTCATCGACCGAGCTCGCGGTGTACAAGACCCCGACCTGCGCCTGTTGCACCGCCTGGGTGGATCACATGCGCGCCGCCGGCTTCGAGGCGCAGGTCAATGAACTTCCGAGCCTGCGCTCCATACGCAGCACCCAGGGTGTGCCCGAGGCGCTCGCCTCCTGCCACACGGCCATGATCGGCGGCTATGTCCTGGAGGGCCATGTGCCGGCCGAGGATGTGCGCAAGCTTCTGGCCGAACGTCCGGAGGCCGTGGGTCTCGCGGTGCCGGCGATGCCGCTGGGGTCTCCAGGCATGGAGACGCCCGACGGCCAACGTGAGCCCTATGAAACCCTGCTGATCCTCAAGGGCGGCGGCACGCGCGTCTTCGCGCGTCACGGCTAGGCTAGGCGCGCGCATGAAGGTTCTCAAGCTCTCCACCCAGCTGCACAAATGGATCGCGCTCGTCGTCGGCCTTCAAGTGCTGTTCTGGGTCGGCGGCGGTCTGGTGATGACGGCCATTCCGATCGAGACGGTGCGCGGCGAACATCGCGCGGTCGAACTCAAGCCGGATGCGCTGGAGCTCGGCGCGCTTCCAGCTCTCGGCGAGATCGCGCGCCGCGCGGGCGTCGCGCCCGTTCAGGCGGAGCTCCACACGACGCCGCGTGGCCCGGCCTGGACCCTGAAGCCCGCGGCGGGCGAGCCGGTCATCGTGTCCGCCGCGACAGGTCGGCCGTTCGGGCCGATGTCGGCCGCCGAGGTCTCGGCTTTCGCCAGGAGCGCGTACAAGGGTGAGGCGGGGGTTTCGGGCGCGGTGCTTCTGACGACTGCGCCCGAGGAGACGGGACGCACCGGACCGCTGTGGCGGGTGGACTTCGCCGACCGGGAAAAGACGTCCTTCTACCTGTCGCCGGCCACCGGCGAGGTGGTGACGCGCCGCTCCGGCGTCTGGCGGATCTTCGATTTCTTCTGGCGTCTCCACGTCATGGACTGGAACGACGGCGAGGATTTCAATCACCCCCTGATCATCATCACCACGGCGTTGACGCTGAGCATTGTCGTGTCCGGCTTCATCCTGTTGTGGATACGGATTTCGCGGGACCTGAAGACGGCGCGCGCGTCCAGGGGAGCGAAACGCTGAGTCCGCGTCTATCTGGACGGCCTGGAGCCATCAGTCGGGCGATTTGCGGGGGCCATGGAAGGGCCAGTCGATCACGCCAGAGCACCACAGCGCCCACCAGACGATGACCGGCTGAAGCGCCAGCCGTGGGCCATGATACCACCAGCCTGGAAAGGCGCTGGCGTCAGCGGCCGAGTCCATGGCGTGCTTGATGTTGGCCGGGAAGACGCAGATCGCATACGCCGCCAGGGCCAGTCCGGCCGCGCGACGCAGGCGCGGGACGTACAGGGCGGTCGCGCCCAGGATTTCCAGCAGGCCCGTGACGCGGATCACCGTCCGCGGCCAAACCACCCAGTCGGGTGTGATCGCCAGGAAGGGTCCTGGCGCTGTCAGATGGAGAATGCCTGCCATCACAAAGGCGGCGGCCAGAAGGGCCTTGGCGATGGTTTTGGCCCGGGTACCGATAGGTCGCCTCACAATGACGGGTGAAAAAGGACACGCCAGGCCCCGGGTCCGACGGATCGGGCGCGCAAGGCAGCCTCGGAAAGCGCTTTTGGGTCGGATGCCTTCGTGCGGTCGCGAGGTTTGTTTGGACCCATTTCAGCACCCGAAGACTACATCGCCATGTCCATTGCAGAGACGGGCGCCAAGGTGCCCATGACCGCGACGACCGCGAGAAGCGCCAGGGCGAGCAGGGTTTCCATGATCAGGCTGCGCTTCAGACGTTCCACTGCGACCCGAAGATCCTCGGGATCATCGAGGGCGCTGGCGAGATCAGGGGTCAGGTGGAAGCGATTGGCCGCCGCCAAGACCAGCATGAGCGCGAAGATGACCAGCTTGCCGGCCAGCAGCAGGCCGTAGGGCGTAGTGAGAAGGCCGGAGAGCCGGTCGGGTCCGACCATGAACCAGCTGTTGACCAGCCCGCTCAGCACAAGGACGGCGACCGACGCGGTCCCAACCCCGGAAAAGCCGTGAAGCGCCTGGTGGAGGATCCGGTCAGCGGCCGGGGCGGCGCGGTGGCGGATTGTCAGGATCAGCAGGGCCGCGAGCGCGCCGAGCCAAACTGCGGCGCTCCAGCTGTGCAATATGGCCGCCGTCAGGTGGACGAGACGCCCGGGCCCCTCGGTGGCCGCGCCGTGCCCCGTCCAGGCGAAACTGGCGCTCACGACCAGCCCGGCCAAGGCGACGGCGATCCAGACTGTTCGGGAAGGCTTGGCCAGCACGAGGACGAGCAGGGCGGCCGCGGCGACCAGGGCCCGGGCGAGGAAGGCCGGACCCAGGCTCGTGCCGGTGATCATGAAACCCAAGGAGGCGGGTTTGAGGCCCTCGGTGATTGAGCCGGCCATGACGGAAGTCTGGGCCGCGAGCGCGGCGGCCGAGCTCAGGGCGACAAGTGCCGCGGCGGCGATCAGCAGCGGCCTGGGCCAGCCGAGCGCCACCCCGTCCGACACGCGCAGTCCATAGAGGAGGAACAGCGGCGTTCCCAGAAGGACGACCGCGCCCCCGTACTGCGCGAGCCGGAGCAGGATGACCAGACCGTCGAGCACGAAGGCTCAGCGCACGGTGAAGGCGATGGCGCCGGTCATGCGGTGACCATCCGCCGAGGCCGCGCGCCAGTTGAGGCTATAGGCTCCGGCGGCGAGAGGACGCGCCGTCCGACCCGAGACGGTCCTGCCGTCCTCCGAGACGGTGGTGGTCACGGCGAATTTGGCGCCGGCGGCGTTGACGACCTCCAGGCCCGAGAAGGCCGGGGCCACGCGCTCGCTGAAGGTCACCGTGAGCGCCCGGGGCGAGGTGACGGTAGCGGTCGCCGCCGGTGTGGAGGCGACGACGCGGGCATGGGCGTCGGCCTGGGTGGCGACCAGCAACAGGGCGCCGGCCGCGCCGACGAGGGAGAGGATCTTGCGAGGGGTCATTCTGGATGCTCCAAAATCGAAAGGGTTCATTGATGTATACGGGCGCTGACGTTCAAACCCTCGTCCGGCGCGCACTCATCCCGGATCTGACTCGATCCGATCACCGCAGCGGCCTCCGGCAGGATGGTCGTTCCGCAGAATGCAAGCCGGGTTTTGACCGGAGGGCTCGACTCCTTGACTTGCAGCCGGGCGAGGCGGAACGTTTGGCGCATGTGGCGCTTCGTCTACACCCTTCTGTTCGCCCTCGCTCTGACCGGCGCCGTCGGCCCGTCGTCGGCGTTCGCCGCTTCCGAGCGGCCGGATGCCGGTGTGGAGGCCATGGCGGCAATGCCGGACTGTGCCGAGATGACGGCGATCCCGCCCGCTGGCCATCCGTCTTGCCCGAGCGATGAGTCCGGTCCTGGGTGCATGGGTCGCGTGGCCTGCACGGCGATGGCGGCTCTGCTGCCACCGGACGTCGGGCTCAGGGTTCGTTCGCGGGCGCCCCCCCGCGCGCGGCGTGCGGTCAACAGCGACGACACCCTCATGGGGGAGCGGCTCGTGCCTATCGGACATCCTCCCAAGGCGCAGGCGTAGTTCCGCTTCGCTGACCCGAGACCGGCGCGCGCGTCGGCAAGGGTCGATCGACTGCTCCTGCGTCGCTCCCGTGTGATCGACGCGGTGTTCTGAGGACACTCCCATGATTTCCGGCATTCAGCCTCTTCGCGGCCGCGCTGTGCCGTCCGTGGCCGCCACATCGACCTGCGGCGTACCGCTTCGTTTACGCAAGCAACGTCCAACCATGTTGATCTGCCTCGCGGCCGCCGCCGGCCTGTTCGCTACATCGAGCATTCCCGCTGCGGCGGACCCGCTGACCTTTGACGAGGCTCTTGACGTTGCCGAGGCTACGGCTCCGCAGCTGCGCGCCAGCGCGCTGGGCATCGAGGCGGCATCGGCCGCCGCCGGGGCCGCGGGCCGGCTCCCGGATCCACAGTTTCGGTTCGGCGTCGACAACTTTCCCGTCTCAGGCCCCATGGCGGGCCGGTTCGGCGACGACGAGATGACGATGGCCCGCGTCGGCCTCATGCAGGAGGTTCCCAGCGGCGCGAGACGTCGAGCCGAGCGGGCCGTGGCGGGAGCCGATATCGAGGTGGCTGCCGCCGGTGATGCCGTCGCCCGGCGCGCGGCGCGGATCGCCGTTGGTGTGGCATGGATCGATCTTCATTACGCGACCCGTCGACTCACCGAAATGGATGAGGTGCTATCGGCGCTGGAGCCGCTCTGGGACGCGGCGCCTGCCGGCGTCGTCACCGGCACAGACCGTCCGGCTGGAGCCTTGGCGCCCATCGTCCTGCGCGCCGCCCTGGAGGACAGGCGCAGCGTCCTCATCGCTGAAAAGGATAGGGCGCGCGCCGAGTTGACGCGCTGGACGGGTGATCCGGATCCGGCGACGAGCGGGGCAGTCCCCGAGCTTGCTCTGGACCCAGTTGGCCTCAGGTCGGGTCTGGAGTCGGTTCCTACCCTGCAGGCCTATCGTGCCGCCGGGAGCCGCGCCGACGCCGAGGTGGCGCTCGCAAGATCCGGTCGCCGTCCCGACTGGTCATTCGAGGTCAGTTACGGTCGGCGCGATCCCATGTTCGGGGACATGCTGTCCGTAGGCGCCAGCGTCCGGCTGCCGCTCTTCGCCAATCAGCGCCAGGAGCCGCTGATTGCCGCCCGTTCAGCCGACGCCCTGCGAGTACGGGTTGAGCGCGAGGCTGCGGTACGCGAGGTCCGCGCCGCCCTTGACGCTGATCTTGCGGATCTCGCCATGCGCCGGGACCAAAGGACCCGGGCGCGCGACGTCGTTCTCCCGGCCGCCCGCGAACGCGCGGATCTGGAGACCGCAAGTTACGCAGCGGGCCGAGCAGGCCTGGCGGATGTCCTCGAAGCCTTCACGGCGATGGCGGAGGCGCGCCTGACGGCCCTTGATCGCGATGCCGCCGTGGCCCGCGACACCATCCGCATCACCCTTACCTACCGGAGCGACGACCGATGACCGGCTTGCCCAACAATCGCATCGCGCTCGCCGCGGGCGCCGCCCTGATCCTCGGCCTCGGCGTCGCGGCGGGGCTGATCGGCCGGCCGCTGCTGGAGCGCTCGGACAACGCCGCCGCCGATGCGGGCCGGTCCGGAGAACGCGAGATTCTCTATTGGTACGACCCGATGCTTCCCGACGAGCGTTATCCGGGTCCGGGCCGCTCCTCGATGAACATGGAGCTGGTTCCCAAATACGCCGACGCCACGGCTGGTGCACCAGGCGTGCGTATCGACCCCTCGCTGGCCCAGAACCTTGGAATGCGTCTGGCGACGGCACGCAGCGGCGTACTGGAAGGCGACCTCGACGCCACGGCCGTGATCGACTTCAACCAGCGCGATATCGCCGTCGTGCAGACGCGCGCCGACGGGTTCGTGCAGCGCGTCTACAACCGCGCGCCGGGCGATGTCATCGCCGCCGGTGCGCCTCTGGCCGATCTGCTCATCCCGTCCTGGGGCGGCGCCCAGACGGAATATCTCGCCGTGCGGCGCACCGGCGATACGGCCCTGATCCAGGCGGCGCGGCAGCGACTGGTCCTGCTGGGGATGTCCGAAGCCCTGATCGCCTCGGTCGAGCGCAGTGGACGGCCGCGCAACGTCATCACCATCTCCAGCCCGACCGGCGGCGTGATCAGGACGCTGGGTGTGCGCGCCGGCATGAGCGTCAGCCAGGGCATGACCCTGGCGGAGATCAACGGCCTGGGCACCGTCTGGGTCAATGCCGCCATCCCGGAGGCATTGGCGAGTCAGCTGAGGGTCGGGCAATCCATCGAGGTGGCCTTGGCCGCCTTCCCGGGCGAGCGTTTCACGGGTCGCCTGACGGCCCTGTTGCCCGAGCTCGTCGGCGACAGTCGCACGCTCACCGCGCGAATCGAGATGGCCAATCGGGGAGGGCGTCTCAGGCCGGGCATGTTCGGTCGGATCACCTTTGGCGGCGGTTCGACGTCGGCTCTGATCGTGCCGACCGAGGCGGTGATCCGAACCGGAGAACGGGACATCGTCATGCTCGCCCTGCCGGAAGGTCGCTTTCAGCCGGCCGAGGTCCGCATCGGACGCGAAGCCGGCGGTCAGACCGAGATCCTCGCCGGTCTCAGAGCAGGCGAACGGATCGTCGCGTCGGGTCAATTCCTGATCGATTCGGAAGCCAGCCTGTCAGGCGTCGCGGCGCGTCCGATCGGCGAGACCGCCGGGCCAGCCCCCACCACGGCGCCGCCGGGGGACGGCCGGGCCGCCGCCGGCCGAACGGGTCCATCAACGCCCGCACCCGCTCCGCGCGCGAGGTCAGCGCAATGATCGCCGCGGTCATTCGCGCCTCGGTCAAGGGGCGCTTCCTCGTCCTGATGGCCGCCCTCGCCCTGCTCGCCGCCGGCTTGTTCGCGGTGCGCAGTACGCCGGTCGACGCCCTGCCGGACCTGTCGGACGTGCAGGTCATCATCCGCACCAGCTACCCGGGTCAGGCCCCCCAGATCGTCGAAAACCAGATCACCTACCCACTCGCGACCACCATGTTGTCGGTGCCTGGCGCGCGAACGGTTCGGGGCTATTCCTTCTTCGGCGACAGTTTTGTCTATGTGCTGTTCGAAGATGGGACGGACCTCTACTGGGCGCGTTCCCGGGTCCTCGAATATCTCAACCAGGTTCAGGCGCGACTTCCCGAGACCGCCCAACCGGCGCTGGGGCCGGACGCCACTGGCGTGGGCTGGGTCTATGAATACGCCCTGGTCGATCGCACAGGCCGCACCGACCTGGCGCAGCTGCGAAGCCTGCAGGACTGGTTCCTCCGCTACGAGCTGAAGACCGTGCCGGGCGTGGCCGAGGTCGCCAGCCTCGGCGGCATGGTGCGGCAATACCAGGTGGTGCTCGACCCCGTCAGGCTCGCGTCCTACGGCGTCACCCATCAGGCGGTGGTGGAGGCTATCCAGCGCGCCAACGGCGAGACGGGCGGCTCGGTGCTCCAGCTCGCCGAGGCCGAATACATGGTGCGCGCCAACGGCTATCTGACTGAGCTCGACGACTTCCGGGCTGTGCCGCTCCGCACCGCGGCTGGAGGCGTGCCGATCAGCCTCGGGGACGTCGCGACCATCCAGATCGGCCCGGAAATGCGACGCGGCATCGCAGAGCTCAACGGCGAAGGCGAGGTGGCCGGCGGCGTCGTCATCCTGCGATCCGGCGGAGACGCCCGGGCCACGATCGCGGCCGTCGCCGCAAAGCTCGAGACGCTCAAGGCTGGATTGCCCCCGGGCGTCGAGGTGGTGACGACCTACGATCGCTCGCAACTCATCGACCGGGCGATCGAGAATCTGAGCGGCAAGCTGATCGAGGAGTTCATCGTCGTCGCCCTGGTGTGCGGGCTGTTCCTCTGGCACGCTCGGTCGGCCCTGGTCGCCATCCTGACCCTGCCGCTGGGCGTGCTGGCGGCCTTCCTGATCATGAACCTGCAGGGTTTGAACGCCAACATCATGTCGCTGGGCGGCATCGCCATCGCCATCGGGGCCATGGTCGATGCGGCGGTGGTCATGATCGAGAACGCGCACAAGCACATCGAGCGATGGGAACACGGCCACCCGGACCAGAAGCTCGTCGGCGAGGATCGCTGGAAGGTCATAACCGAAGCGGCCGTGGAGGTGGGACCCGCGCTGTTCCTCAGCCTGTTGATCATCACCCTCTCGTTCATTCCGGTGTTCAGCCTCCAGGCCCAGGAGGGTCGGCTGTTCGCGCCGCTGGCCTTTACCAAGAGCTATGCGATGGCGGCCGCGGCGATCCTGTCGATCACCCTCGTGCCGGTTTTGATGGGCTATCTGATCCGGGGACGAATCCCGGCCGAACAGAGCAATCCGATCAACCGCTGGCTGACCCACATCTATCGGGGGCCGCTGGACTGGGTGTTGCGTCATCCGAGGAAGACCCTTGTGGCCGCGTTGCTGGTCTTCGCCACCACGGCCTGGCCTCTCAGCCAGTTGGGAGGCGAATTCATGCCGGCGATGGACGAGGGCGACCTGCTTTATATGCCTTCGGCCCTGCCGGGCCTGTCCCCGGCCAAGGCCGCGGAACTGCTGCAGCAGACCGACCGGATGATCCGCACCGTGCCCGAAGTGGCGACCGTATTCGGCAAGGCGGGCCGGGCGGAGACCGCGACGGATCCGGCTCCGCTGGAAATGTTCGAGACCACCATCCAGTTCAAGCCACGCGACGAATGGCGACCCGGCATGACCCCGGAGAAACTGGTCGAGGAGCTCGACCGCGCGGTTCAGGTTCCCGGATTGTCCAACGTCTGGGTCCCTCCCATCCGCAATCGCATCGACATGCTGGCGACGGGCATTAAGAGTCCCGTCGGCGTCAAGGTGTCCGGCGCCGACCTGGCCGCGATGGACCGTATCGCGGCCCAGATAGCCGAGGTCGCCAAAACCGTGCCGGGCGTGACCTCGGCCCTGGCCGAACGCCTGACCGGCGGGCGCTATGTCGACATCGACATCGACCGGCGCGCGGCGGGCCGCTACGGCCTGAACATCGCCGATGTCCAGTCGATCGTTTCGGGGGCGGTGGGCGGTGAAACCATCGGTCAGACGGTGGAGGGCCTCGCCCGCTATCCGATCAGCGTCCGCTACCCGAGAGAACTCCGCGACAGCATTGAACAGCTTCGCGCCCTGCCGATCCTGACGCCGTCGGGTCAGCAGATCACCCTGGGCACGGTCACCCGTATCCAGATCGCGGACGGCCCTCCCATGCTCAAATCCGAAAACGGCCGGCTGACCACCTGGGTCTATGTTGATGTGCGGGGCCGCGACCTGGCCTCCGTCGTCGCCGATTTGCGCCAGGCGGTCGCCAGCGAGGTGGATCTCGCGCCGGGCGTCAGCATCGCTTACTCGGGCCAGTTCGAATATCTGGAACGGGCGGCCGAGCGGCTCAAGATCGTGGTTCCGGCCACGCTCGTGATCATTTTCATCCTGCTCTATCTGACCTTCGGTCGCTTCGACGAAGCTCTGCTCATCATGGGCACCCTGCCGTTCGCCCTCACCGGCGGTTTCTGGCTGCTCTATCTGATGGGCTTCAACCAGTCGGTGGCGACCGGCGTGGGCTTCATCGCCCTGGCCGGTCTTTCGGCCGAGTTCGGGGTGGTGATGTTGATCTATCTCAAGCACGCTCTCAGAGATCGGGGGCCTGACCCGGACCGGGAACAGGTCGAAGAGGCCGTTCGCGAGGGCGCGCTGCTGCGGGTTCGGCCCAAGGCGATGACGGTCGCCGTGATCCTGGGCGGTCTGTTCCCGATCCTGATCGGCCACGGCGCGGGGTCAGAAGTCATGACCCGGATCGCCGCCCCGGTCATCGGCGGCATGATCACGGCGCCTTTGCTCTCCATGCTCGTTATCCCCGCAGGCTTTCTTCTTCTGAGGCGCCGCAGAGCTCGTTCGGCCCACTCAATCCAAGGAGCGACTTCATGACACGAACCCTCATCTGTCTCACCGGAGCCGCCCTGGTGCTGGCGGCCTGTGGTCAGCAAACCGATCCTGCGCCTGCGGAGCCGGCGGCCTTGGCCCCTGCGACGGGGGCGGCGGCATCCGCCGCCGCGGCCGCCAGGACCGCCCATGGCGCGGGCGTCATCACCGCCGTCGATCCGGCGGTCGGTGCCATCACCATCAACCATGAGCCGATCGAGGCTGTGAATTGGCCCGCGATGACGATGAGCTTCAAGGCCGGCCCCGCCGTCATCCAGGAGGCCGCCGTCGGTGACCGCATTCAGTTCGATCTGACCGTTCGCGACGGATCGGGAGAGGTCACTGCGATCTATCCGCACTGACTGCACGGCCCGCCCGGGCGGATGGGCCGTGCCGGGCGCCGGCGACGAAACGGGGATGCCCCGGTCATGCGGCCGGCAATTTGGCCCGCTGTCGCCTCGGGATCAGCGGACCGCGTGAGAGGACCAGTGGATGTGGGTTATCCGCCATGCATCGGCCTCGCGACGGAGAACCATCGTCTCGACAGAGAGGCTGTCGATGGCGCGGCCATTGAACTGACCCGTCGTCCGGCTCTCGCTTGCGACCCACGCGCTGTCGGCGCCGGCGCGTCCCATGCGCCGGGACCGTGTGGCGGGTACGGCAGCCGAGAAGGCGGCGTCGGCGGCCAGGTGATGTTGGGCGTATTCGGCCTTGGATCGTTCGGCCTCGCCGCCCTCGAAGATCAGGACGTCGTCAGCCAGAAGGGCCAGCGCGCTCGCGGTGTCTCCGTGTTCCAGCGCGGCATGAAAGGCATCGACGACGCTCGCGGCTGCGACCGCTTCGGCCTGGATGTCATCGACGGCGGCGGCCGCCGTCTTCTCAACGGGGTCATGCGCCAGCGCCGGCCCGCCGGAGACGATTGAGACCGAGAAGGCGACGGCGAGGAGGGCTCTGGCGGCGGACATGGTGGAACCTTAGGTTTGCGGAGGCTTGGTTGTCACACTGTGGGGCGGCTTCGGCTCGCAAAGCAATCCGCGCCTTCGACTCCGTCACTCCAGGCGTGATCGCGGGACGGTCGGCGGTAGGCGTCGCGGACGGGCGAGATCCCGGTCTTAATTTCCGCCTTCGCGGCCGCCGGCGGCGCGCAGGAGGTCGCCGACCCGACGTCCGTTCAGCCGGCATGAGGCGATGACCCGGTCGTAGACGATGACCCGGCCGTTCCGGCCCCGAACCGCGACGCAATCGAGCCGGCGGCGGCCGACCACGCGGATCAGGCGGTCGCGGTCGGCCCGGCCGGTGGGGCTGTGCAGTTCGGCGGCGTCGAAATCCGAAAGCCGCACTTCGATCCAGGTGGCGGGGTCGGTCGTGTTTCCGAGGCACAGGCTGTCGCCGTCGCCGACGTAGCGCACCATGCCCGCGAAGGCCTCGCCGGCGCGTCCGGGCAGGCGGCCCTCGCAAGGATCGGCCCTGGCGGCAGCTGGGGCCAGCAAGAGCACGGCGCTGATCAGAAGCCATTTCATCGGCCCCAGGGTGGCGCGGCGCCGGGCCGGGGACAAGCCCGACAGGGAGAGAAAGGAAGGCCGGACGGCGGGCGCTCCGTGGTGGAGCGGAGAAGGAGACCGCCATGAGACCGACCCCGACCCCGACCCTGATCCGGGCGCCGGCCCCCGAACCACGCGGGCGCCGTCCCGCATCGCCGACCCTCGTCCATGCGGCGCTGGACGATCAGACTTTGCTGGCCCTGATATTGGAGCGGATGGACCCGGAGACGGACTCTTCGCGGCTCGCCGCTGCCTTGCTCGAACGGTTCGGGAGCCTCAGCGGCGTCGCCGGCGCGGCGCCCGGCGACCTGGCCCAGGCGTCTAGCGTCGGGTCCGCCCTCCGGGCCGAGCTGACGCTCGTGCGTGAGTTCGCGGTCCGTCTCGCGCGCGCCGAAGCCTGCCGCCGCCCGGTCATCACGTCCTGGACCGCGCTGGTGGCCTATGTGCGGGCGGCGCTCGCTCACGAGCCGCGCGAGCAGTTTCGGACCCTTTTTCTGGATCGGCGGAATATCCTGCTCCGGGATGAAATGACGGCGGACGAGAGCGCCTACAGGCCCGACGCCCTGTCGCCGGTCGGCGCGGGAGGACTGACCCAGCTGATGCCGGGCACCGCCCTGGAGCTCGGCGTCCGCGACCGCTTCGATCCCGTCGAGAACCTGCGCGGCGGCGCGGACTATCTGGCGCGTCAGATCCGGCGGTTCGGTGATCTGCGGCTCGCGCTGGCGGCCTACAATGCGGGTCCGGCCCGCGTCGCGCGGCTGGGGCGAGTGCCGGATATAGCCGAGACCCAGGCCTATGTAGCGACGGTCGTGGACTGTTACCTGGCGCTGACGGCGGGGCAGGGGATCACCAGTTCGACCCAGTGTCGCCCGCGCGGAGCGGGGCGATGATCGGGGAAACGGAGACGGAGGCCGGGCCCGGGGTCTCGCCGTGCGGGGACGAGGACCTGCTGACGCGGGCGGAGGCGTCGGCCTTCCTGGCCCAGTTCGGCATCCGGCTGAAGCCGTCCACCCTCGCGCGGCTGTGGTCGACCGGCGGAGGCGGTCCGCCCTGCCGTCACGTGCGGTCCAGGCCCCATTATCCGCGCGGCCTGCTGCGGGAATGGGCGCGATCGCAGATCACGGACGTCCGCACCGCCGCGCCGCCGGCGGCGAGAGGGCGCCGCCGTGGCTGACCATGGGATCAGAACGCCGCCGCCGCCGACGGTCGCCGGTCTGCTGGCGGACCCGGCCGCCAGCTTCGCGATCAAGGATGTGGCCCGGCGATGGGCGGCGCGCGACTGCGTGGACGCCGCGACCGACGCCCGATTGCTTTGCGAGATGTTCGAGGCGGCGGCCGACCGGATGTTCGGAGGCGCGTCGTGACGTTCGAACCTGAAGGCGGGCCGGTCGAGACGGGCGGGCCGGAAGACCGCTTGCTGCCCTGGGATCGGGTCCGCGACGTCACGGGCCTCAGCCGGTCCACCGCGTGGCGTCTGCAACAGGTCGGGGATTTTCCCGAACCCGTGCGCATCTCCCCCAATCGGGTCGGCTGGTGGGAAAGCGAATTGACCGCCTGGAAGGCGACACGCAAGACCCGCGGCCTGCCCTGTCCGAGGCCGCTGGCCCGGCCCCGGGAGCCCAAGCTCATCCAGACCGCGCGATCGTCCCGTCGTCAGCCCGACAAGGCCGCTGCCGCCCCGGCGAACGTCGTGCCGGAGGCTGCAAGCCCTGTGACGCCGGCGGCCCCGCCCCGACGGAAACGGCAGGCCTCCGCCGACCAGATCGATTTCGGATTCTAGGGCGAAGGGCCTGGCGACGGGCTTGGAGGCCGCCCCTGCGGATTTTGCCCATCGCAGTTGCACAAAGAGAGCCTGACGGACATTTTAGCGCGATAAGGGACTTTTACGGACATTTTGCCTTTGGGTGGCGTCTTAGGAGAAATCACGTTAAGTGACACTGGCGGACATTATTGAGATTTACGGGACCGTGACGGACATTTCCTGTATTTCGCGCGGTCTTGGGAGACGGTCATGGCTGACATCCTCTTCACGCCCTCGGGCAGCGAAGCGACCGACAGGAAGATCCGCCGCGATCATGAAGGCGGCAAGCTCGTTCGCATCGCGACCGGCGTCTATGTCGAGCCCGGCGCCGAGCCGATCGACGCCGTCGTGCGTCGAAAATGGTCGACCATCCTCGGCAGGCTCGTTCCCGACGGCGTCGCCACCGACCGGACGGGCATGGAAAGCCAGCCGTGGCGGGACCGCTCCAGCGGCGCGCCGACCGGGGTCGGCCACGTCTTCGTCAGCGCGCCGCGGACCCGCGATGTGATCACCCTCCCGGGTCTTGAGATCCACATCCGTCAGGGTGTTGGACCCGTCGACGGCGACATCCCCTATCTGGGCTCCTGGCTGGCCGGACCGGTCCGAAAGCTGCTCGACAACCTCAGCCCGTCGCGCGCCCGGAACGGACCGGCCCGCACCCTCGGCAAGGCGGGGGTCGAAGCCGCTCTTGAAAGTCTGTGCTCGACCCACGGCGAAGAGGGCCTGAACCATATCCGGGACCAGGCCCGGGTTCTGGCGCCCGTCCTCCAGCGGGAAAAGGAATTCGAGGTCCTCAACGGTCTGATCGGCGCGCTGCTCCGGACCCGCCAGGACAAGCTCAGCACGGTCCAGGGCCGGGCCCGCGCCGCGGGCGCGCCTCTGGACCCGGCCTGCGTCGGTCGCCTCGTGACCCTGGCGGATCATCTTCAGGCCCGCGCCCCCCTGTCGATCGCCGATCGGGACGCGACGCCCGGCCGCAAGACGAGCGGCGCGTTCATGGAGGCCTATTTCTCCAACTTCATCGAAGGCACGGAGTTCGCCGTTAACGAGGCCGTCGAGATCGTCTTCGAAGGGAAGATGCCCGATGCCCGGCCGGAAGACGGGCACGACGTCCTGGGCGCCTATCTCCAGCTCGTCGATCTGGGCCCGCGCGCGGCCGGGGCGCGCGGGGCGGACGCCTTTCTCGCCGAGATCCAGGAGCGGCACCGGATCCTGATGGACGCCCGGCCGTCGGTCCGGCCGGGTCAGTTCAAGACGCGAACCAACAAGGCCGGGGATACGACCTTCGTCGCCCCTGACCGCGTCGAGGGAACCCTGCGGGAGGGCGTATCGATCCTCGAGACCCTGAAGGACCCGTTCTCGCGCGCCGTGTTCGTCCATTTCCTGCTGTCTGACGTCCATCCCTTCAATGACGGGAACGGGCGCCTGAGCCGCATCATGATGACGAAGGAGCTCATGGCCGGCGGCCTGTCCCGCATCGTGATCCCGACGGTGTTCAGGGAAGACTACCTCGACGCCTTGCGCGCCCTGTCGCGGCGGAACGACCCCTCCATCCTGGTGAGGTCGCTCGAATTCTGCCAGCGCGTGAGCGCCGCCTGCTCGGAGGAGACGACGGACGCCGCCATCACGACGTGGGCGCGCGCCTATGCCTTCTGCGAGAGTCCGCGTCACGCCCGGCTGACGATGCCGAATCCGGCTCTGGTTATCGAGACGCTTAACGGCACCCCTGCTCCGGTCGACTACTGGCAGTCACTGAGGCACGACCAACGCGCCCCGATGCCGATCTGATCAGTGAACCGTGTCGGCCAGGGTTCTGGCCTCGGGCTCGAGGCTCTCGCCATTGCAAAGGACAACCGCCAGGCCCGACGAAACTGCGCGCCGGCGCCGAGATCCGCTCACGACCGACCCTGAGTGGACGTTGGCGCTGTAATCACCGAACGTCTCGAACTGTCGTCGGCCAAGCCGTCCGGGCCCGCCGCTTCGACCGCCGCTGACTGAAAGTAGCGGCTTCGGGGCCGTCAGGCCCCCGTCAGCTTCAACGCACAGATTTCCGTCAGAACGGAGATCCCCAATGTCAGATGCCCCCGCCCCTTCGGTCAGAACCGTCAAAACCTGGGACCTTGGCGTGCGCCTGTTCCACTGGCTGCTCGTCGCCTCGGTCGCCCTGGCCTTCCTCTCGTCCGAGGAAGAGAGCGCGCTGTCGGCCTGGCATATTCCGGCAGGCTGGGTCGCGGCGGTCCTGATCGCCTTCAGGCTGATCTGGGGGATCGTCGGGGGGGAACACGCCCGCTTTGTGAACCTGATCCGCCCGTCAAGGATGGCGGCGCACGTCAGCGGTCTCTTCGCCGGCCGGGTGCACGCCTCGCTGGGCCATAATCCGCTGGGCGGTATCGCTGTGCTGGGGCTGCTCGGCCTGACGGCCGCGACGGTCTTCGCCGGCGTCACGGGCAGGGAAGAGTCTCACGAGGTCATAGCCTGGACCCTGCTGGCGATGGTCGCCCTGCACGTCGCCGCCGTTATCGCCATGTCGTTCCTGTCGAGAGACAATCTCATAGGCGCCATGATCACGGGACGAAAGAAGACCACCCATTTCCCCGATGCCCAGGACGCCGCGCCGCCGCTTCGTCTCGCTGTGCCGCTGGCCGTTCTGGTCGTGGCCGGCTCCGCCTGGGCCGCGACCCGCATCGACCCCGCCGCCTTCACGCCCGGCGCGCGGGCCGAGGCTGGAGAAGGCTCCGGGGGTGGGGAGGCGGAAGAAGCGTCCGAGGTCGATGAAGATTGAGCGAGGCCCGGCGGCCTCACCGCCCGAACGATGACGTCAGGCCGTGGTCGGTCCGGGGCCGGTCCGTAGCGTGCGAGGGAAAGCTGAGGATGAGCTCAGACTTGTCCTCGCGGCTGTCGATCCGTCCACCGTGGGCCGCCATGATGCGCGAGACGATGGCCAGCCCCAATCCCGCCCCGCTGCTGCTGGCGTGGTCGCCCCGGCGATAGCGTTGGCTGAGTTCGGCCAGTCGCTCCGGCGCGAGACCCTTGCCTCCGTCGATGACCGAAAGCCTCGCTCCGGGGCCGGCGGTGACGGTGACCGCGCCGCCGGACGGCGTCACACGCAGCCCGTTTTCCACGAGGTTGCGGAGCGCCGCCGCAATGGCTTCCCGACGGCCTTCGACCACGGCCGCCTGGTCGAGCTCCAGAGCCAGGGCCTTGTTTTCGCCGACCGCCAGCGGGGCGTATTGCGAGACGATTTCCGTTGCGATCTCCGCCAGATCCACCTCGGTCCCGGCCGCTGGCGCGGCCGCCTGGGCGTCCAGTTGCGCGAGCACCAGAAGCTGGTCGACGAGGCGGGACATGGCGGCGACGTCCCGCTTCAGCCTTCGCCCATCGGCGGTGTCCAGCCTGTCCAGCTCCAGCGCCAGCACGGCGAGGGGCGTTCTCAACTCATGGGCGACATCGGCGGCGAAGGCCTCCTGGCGGCTCGCCGCCTCGTCAAGCCGCGCCAGCAAGCCGTTCACCGCGTCCGCGAAACCGGTCGCCTCGGCGGGAAAGTCCTGCACCTCGACCCGGAAGCCCTTGTCGGCCGCCTGGGCGGCTTCAATCCGCTCTCCCGCGACGGTCAGGGGGCGCAGGGAGGAGCGGATGACCCATAGCGCCGCCAGGGTCATGGGCGCGATCAGCACCAGAAGCGGCACAACCACATGGTCGGCGACCTCGTTGGCGATGCCCGCGAACTGGATCTCTTGCCGCCTGGAGTGGGACGACAGACCGTATTCGACACCCACGAACAGCAGCAGGATAAAGCCGCCGATAACGCTCATCAGGGCGAAGCCGAGCGCCAGCCGCTGGAAAATTGAAGGCGGTCGGGTCAAGCGGCGGCGTCCCTCATCAGATAGCCCAGACCCCGAACGGTATGGAGCATGCCGGGGCATCCGGCGTCGTCAAGCTTGCGCCGCAGCCTCGACACGGCCACCTCGACAGCATTGGGGGTGACGGGTTCGTTGAACGCATACAGAGACTCTTCGAGAGCCCCCCGCGTGACGACCGAGCCGGCCCGACGCATCAAGATCTCGAGCAGATCGCCCTCGCGGCGTGAGAGTTCGATCGGCGCGTCCCGACAGGCGGCCTGCCGCGAGGCGACATCGAAGGCCAGTTCGCCCACCGTCAGGACCGGCGTCATCCGCTGACCCGGCCGCCGCAGGATGGCCCGGCAGCGCGCCGACAGTTCGGACGTGTCGAAGGGCTTCACCAGATAGTCGTCTGCTCCGGCATCCAGACCGGTGACCCGATCTTCAAGCCCGCCGCGCGCGGTCAGCACGAGGATCGGCGTCAGGTCGGCCGCGCGCCGCAAAGTCCGTACCCAGTCGAGCCCGTCGCCGTCAGGCAGGCCCAGGTCGAGCAGGATCAGATCATAGGTCGCGCTGGCGGCCGCTTCGGCCGCGCCTTCGATGTCCTGTCTCCAGTCGACGACGAAGCCGTCCCGGGCGAGCCCCTCGCTGAGAAGCTCTCCGAGCCGCGCCGTGTCTTCAACGAGGAGGAGACGCATGGTCGACATCCGTTCCGCTGGCGGCGCGTTTCCAGCCGGTCATCATCGACATGACCAGATTTTCCCGGTGACGCCAGCTTTCCACGAGGGCGGCCAGCACATGCAGGATCGCCAGGACCATGATCGTATTCGCCGCGGTCTCGTGTGTCGCCTCGAGCCAGGGCGCGCCCCAGAAGGCGTCCAGACCCATCATCCAGCCCGTGACGCCGCAGAAGAGCGACAGCAGGATCAACGCCACCATCATCAGCCCACCCGCGGGATTGTGGCCCAAATAGCGGGGCTCCCGCCCCCGGACCAGCGCCGTCAGATAGCCGGCGAGGCGCCCAGGGCCTGCGACAAAGTCCGAGAACCGGGCGTGCCGCGGACCGACGAAGCCCCAGACAATCCGGATCGCGATCGCCGCCACGATGACATATCCCACATAGCGGTGGACGGACTTCAGCTCGCGAAACACCGTCAGATTGGCGACGACGCCCAGCACCAGGGTCCAGTGAAACAGCCTGACGACCGGATCCCAGACCCGGGTCCGCCCTGGCGCGGCCTCGGGGGAGCGAGCGCCGGCCCGATCCCCCGCATCCAGAAGTCTCTCGGTCACGGAACTCAATCCTCGTTGTTCTGAACGATGGCTCCGGTCACCGGGTTGAAATAGACCTCGGCCCGACGACCGTTGGCCGCGCGGGCGTAGATTTCGTAGCAGCTGCCGCTGACCTGGAAGACGCGGATGCGGGTGTAGCCCATCTGCGCGATGCGGGCCCGCATCTGGGCTTCGGTCAGCCACTGGGCCCGGGGCGCCGTGGTGCAGACCGGACCGGCCGACGCTGACCCGGCGAAGGTGATCATGACGGCGGCTGCGGTGGCGGCCAGGGACAGGGCGAGGGCCGACGGGACCAGAATGTTTCTCATGGGGGAGCCTCAACGAAGGGGGTGATGCCGGACAGCATCGCCCGGTGACGCCAGACTGGCCGCGAAAAGCTGACCGCGACCTGACAGCCATCCCGAACGAAGCGCCACTGCGCCGGTCATTTGTCAGGTTGCGGTCAGCCTGCGCGCCCAGACAGCACCGGCGCATCAGGCGCACCCCCCCCCACCGGAGAATTCTCATGACCCTGAAGGCCCTGCTCACATCGACACTGATTGCCCTGGCCGTCTCGGCCGGCGCCGCCGCGGCGCAGGATCTGGCCCCTCAGACCCGCGCCAACCTCGAGGCCGCCATGCACGGAGAGGCGTTCGCCAATCTGAAATACCTGCGCTACGCCGAGGTGGCGCGCGAGGCCGGCGAAGAGGAACTGGCCCAGCTGTTCGAGAGCTCCGCAAACGTCGAGGCCAATGAGCATTTCGCCCGCGAGGCCGACGCCTTGAACCTGGATGGCACGACCGCGGCCAACCTCGTCGACGCCATGGCCGGCGAGCAATACGAGAACGTCACGATGTATGTCGACTTCGCCGCTCAGGCCGAAGCCGCCGGAGATCTCCGGACCGCCGCGCTCTTCCGTCAGATCGCCGCCGATGAAGGCGACCACTACGAACGCTATCGCGCGGCCGCCGAGCGGCTTCGCCAGAACGGCCAGGGTTCTCGCTGACGCTTCCGGAGGGAAGGGGCCGGCCGCAAGTCGGTTCTCCAGCTGTCAAAATCGGACACGATCCTCGCAAGATCGAAAGTCTGGATTTCGGCAGCTGGAGAATGTCTGCTTTTGGCGCATCTGAGACCTGCAGGCAGGATCGTTCGTGGCCGGCAGCGGTGGGGAAGCCCGCTTGTCGTCGGCATCGGCCCGACACGATCCAGCATCGTCGGCAACGTCGAGGGACTGGACGAGAAACGGCTGAAGGGATGGTTGGAAAGGGTCTCGGCCCTCGGTGGTCGGGCGCGGGACAGAGAATCCTGCCGGATGATCAGGGGTGTGCGGTTGACCCAGGTCAAAGCGACTATCGGCCGGCGGCGTCATCCTCCGCGTCGAACCGGACGATCCGAATGCGCGCTACCGCGACCGCAACTCTTCTGACCGGGCTCGCGCTGGTCGGCTGCGCGCTTGGCCCGTCGATGCCTGTCATTCAGACAGCTCAAGTGGTCTCTTCTCCCGACTGGTCGACCCTCGACCGTCAGGCCGCGGCGAGGGGCGCCGCGACCGCCGACGGCGTTTGCGCCAGCTGTCACGCCGTGGGTCTTTCGGGTGTCAGCCCCTACGCCGCCGCGCCTCCGTTTCGCGATATCGTCGCGCGTCGCTCGCTTGATGACATCGAGACAGCCATGGCCCAGGGCCTGGTCACGACGCATCCGGCCATGCCGCCCTTCACCTTCCGGGCCGGCGAGATCGACGATCTGATCGCCTATCTCGACACGCTTCGCCACGACGGGCCGCGCGGCTAGTGGCGGCTGAACATCGGAAAAGATCAGGCCTCCGTACTCTCCTGGCCCGACTGGGGCCGGGGCTGGTCACCGGAGCCGCCGATGACGACCCCAGTGGCATCGGCACCCACAGTCAGGTGGGGGCCCAGTTCGGATACGGGCTGGCCTGGACCTTCGTGTTCAGCTTTCCGCTGCTGTTCGTCATCCAGCAGGTGGCGGCCCAGATCGGTCGGGTGACGGGGGGCGGCATCGCCCGAAACGTCCGCCGCCACTATCCCCGGCCGTTGCTGTGGGGCGTCGTGACCCTGCTGCTGATCGCCAACGTGATCAACCTGGGGGCCGACCTCAGCGCGATGGGGGCGGCGCTCAGCCTGCTGACCGGCGGAAAAAGTGCGCTCTACACCCTCCTGTTCGGCGTCTTCTGCGTGGTGATCGAGGTCGCCCTGAACTATGCGCGCTACGCCGCGGTCCTGAAATGGGCGACCCTGTCGCTGCTCAGCTATTTCGCGGTGGTCGCGGTCGCCGGCGTGCCGTGGGGGCGTGCCCTGACCTCCTTGGTAGTGCCCGAGATCCAGTGGAACGCGGCTTATGCCACGGCCATGGTGGCGATCCTCGGGACCACGATCAGCCCCTATCTGTTCTTCTGGCAGGCCGGTCAGGAGATCGAGGAACAGCATCGTCACCACGCCAAGCCCCTGTGCATCGCGCCGCGTGAGGCCGGGCCAGAGCTAGAGCGCATCCGCCTCGACACTCTCGTCGGCATGGGGTTCAGCACTCTGGTGTCGCTGGCGATCGTGTTCGCCACGGCGGCGACACTGAACGCCCACGGCATCACGGACATCGCGACGTCCGCCCAGGCGGCGGAGGCGTTGCGGCCGATTGCCGGGCCCTTCGCCTTCGCCCTGTTCGCGGTCGGCATCATCGGCACAGGCCTTCTGGCGGTGCCGGTCCTGGCCGGGTCAGCGGCCTATGCCGTCACCGAGATGGTCGGCGTCGCGGGAAGCCTCGACGCCAAGCCGATGCGCGCGCGCCTGTTCTACGCCACCATCGCGGTGACCACCCTGCTGGGCGCCTCGCTGAACTACATCGGCATCGACCCCGCGCGGGCCCTGTTCTGGGCTGCGGTCGTTAACGGGGTGCTCGCGGCCCCCTTGATGGCGGTAATGATGCTGATCGCAGGCAATCCCCGCGCCATGGGGCGGCTGACGCTTTCGCGCGGCGCGATGATCACGGGCTGGGTGGCGACGGCGGTCATGGCCGGGGCGACTGCGGTCTTCTTCGTAACCGCGCTTTGGCGCTGACTCGTATGAATCATCTCCAGGCTTAATGGCAGCTCTTGCCGTTCGCTCAGCGAGGAGCGGCTTCGGAAATCCAATGTCCGGATTTCGGCAATCGATCGATGGCCGCGTCTGGCGCGAAACAGTCGCCCGGCGCTGCAGGCCGGGAGGATCCGCATCGAACGGCGGGCGGATCGGGTTTGCGAAACCTTCCTTAAAGGACTTTCTCTTTGCCAGAACCGCCAGCGAGCTCGTTGAAGTGAGCGCGGGCCTTGCCTTCGTCGTAGAGGATCTCGCTCTGCCGTGGAGGCGCGACGATATAGTACATCGTGACCGGCGCCAGGGTCCGACGCTCGCGGCGCCACAGGGCGAACCCCTCCCGGCCCTCAAGGCGGGTCCACGTTCCAGCGTCGTTGGGATGGTCCGGGATCGACGCCATGACGGCTCCTTCGAATGCTTGCTAGCAATGGGTTCGCGGTGGGGAGACCGGTCCGGACGAAACGCCCTGCAAAAGGCCGCGGACGCGCAAGGCCGAATCAGTCCCGCTGTCCGCTTCAATCAATGTTTTTCAGGGCGCTTTGTCTCGTTTCGGGCGACATTCTTGCGCGGCGACTGCCCCACTACTGCCCCACTAACTTGTTTTGGCAGAAAAAACATCCGTACGCAGATCGTGGGGTTCTGCTAAATAGTTGTTTTTAAACAAGAAAATGGTGGATGCGACAGGGATTGAACCTGTGACCCCCTCGGTGTGAACGAGGTGCTCTCCCGCTGAGCTACGCATCCGGCCGATTCAGGAGGCGGGGACATAGCCCGGTCGCCCGGGACTGGCAAGCCGTCAGATGGCGGCGGGCGCCGTCGCCCGGTGCAGGGTCTCGACCGCCGCGATCAGGTCGGCGAAGCAGTCGATGACGATGTCGCCGCCCAGTTCGTCCAGGGATGCGTCATTGTAGCCGAAGCTCGCGACCACGCAGGGCACGCCCGCCGCCCGGGCGCTGCCGGTGTCGGTGGTGGCGTCCCCGACCATCACGGCCCGGGCCGGATCGCCGCCCGCCAGCAGGACCGCTTCACGCACATGGGCGCCG
>CALRJO020000041.1:0-25134 GCA_943367565.1 Brevundimonas vancanneytii | reverse complement strand
GCCTCGATCCGCGCCGCCAGCGACAGCAGATCGGCCCAGACCTCGCGCTTGGCGATCGGCTGGCGCAGCAGGAAGGCCGGATGCAGGGTCGGCAGGGCCGGGGCGGATACGGCGCCTTCCGCCAGCCGCCATTCCCGCCACTGTCCACGCATCCGCATGATGCCCTCGTCGGTCGCCAGCACCGACTTGGCCGAGGCCGCGCCCAGCAGCAGCACCGCCTTCGGCTTCAGCAGGGCGAAGGCCCGTTCGACGAAGGGCGCGCAGACCGCCTGCTCCGCCGCCGTCGGCGTCCGGTTGCCGGGGGGGCGCCAGAAAACGGTGTTGGTGATGAACACCCGCCCCTCGAGGCCCGCCTCCGCCAGCATCCGGTCCAGCAGCTTCCCGGCCTTGCCGATGAAGGGCTGGCCGCGTGCGTCTTCTTCCGCGCCGGGTCCCTCGCCGATGATCAGCACCTCGGCCTCGGGATTGCCGCGACAAAACACCGCCTGCTTCGCGCCCATGCCGCGCAACGGACAGCCCTCAAAGCCCGTGATCGCCAGGCCGAGGGCCTCCAGGGTGTCAGCCCCGGCCGCCAGCCGTCGGGCCTCGGTCAGGGCGTCGCCGGTCGCGGTGATCGGCGTCACCGAGGCCGTGGCCTTGGCCACCGCCTTGACGGCGGGCGGCGGGGCGACGTGCGTGCGGTCGACCGGGGCGTCCTCGAAACAGGCGTCGACCCCCGCATCCCGCCAGAAGGCGAGCAGGCTTTCGGCGCTGGCGGTGTCGAGATGCGGCGTTGTCATCGGGGCGATCCGCACAGGGATAGTCCTTGACCACCCTTGCGTCACCTTCCGATAAGCGGAAAACAGCAAGACCCCACTGAATGCGAGGAAATCTGGCCATGGCCGAGAAAGCCATCGAAGGCGGCGCGACGAACGCCTGGCAGGAAGCCGTGATCGACAAGCTGCCGCCCGCCGAGGCCCTGGCCGGGGTCGAGCGCGAGGTGATGGAATATGACGTCGTCATCGTCGGCGGCGGCCCCGCCGGCCTGTCCGCCGCCATCCGCCTGAAGCAACGGGCGGAAAAGGACGGCAAGGAAATCACCGTCGCCGTGCTGGAGAAGTCGGCCGAGATCGGCGGCCACATCCTGTCCGGCGCCGTCATCGACCCGAAGGCCCTGAACGAGCTGTTCCCCGACTGGAAGGAACGCGGCGCGCCGCTGGAGACCCCGGTGACCGAGGACCGGTTCATGATCCTCGGGCCGATGGGCCAGGCCTCGCTGCCGATGCCCCTGCTGCCGCCGATCATGCACAATGACGGCTGCTACATCGCCTCGCTCGGCAATCTGGCGCGCTGGCTGGGCGAACAGGCCGAGGCGCTGGGCGTCGAGGTCTATCCGGGCATGGCCGCCAGCCACGTGGTCTGGGACGAGCCCTCGGGGCGGGTGAAGGGCGTCGTCGCCGGCGTCTTCGGCATCGACCGCCACGGCAAGCCCACCGACGACTTCCAGCCGGGCATCGAACTGCACGGCAAATACGTCTTCATCGCCGAGGGCGTGCGCGGCTCGCTGGCCAAGACCATCATGGCCCGCCACACCCTGTGCGACACGGCCCAGCCACAAAAATTCGGCATTGGTCTCAAGGAGTTGTGGCAGGTCCCGGCGGAGAAGCACCGTCCCGGCCTGGCCCAGCACACCACCGGCTGGCCGCTGGACGAATTCACTGGCGGTGGCAGCTTCATGTACCATTTCGGCGACCGCTACGTGGCCATCGGCTACGTCGTGCACCTGAACTACAAGAACCCGTTCCTGTCGCCGTTCGACGAGTTCCAGCGCTTCAAACACCATCCGGCGATCAGCGAGCATCTCGAGGGCGGGACCCGCATCTCATACGGCGCCCGGGCCATCACCGAGGGCGGCTTCCAGTCCGTGCCGAAGCTCAGCTTCCCCGGCGGGGTCCTGATCGGCTGTTCCGCCGGCTTCGTGAACGTGCCCCGCATCAAGGGCAGCCACAACGCCATGAAGACCGGCATGCTGGCCGCCGACGCCGCCTATGACGCGGTTCAGGCCGGACGCGCGGGCGATCAGCTGGTCGAATACCAGGCCGCCTATGAGAAGAGCTGGGTCTACAAAGAGCTGAAACAGGTCCGGAACGCCAAACCCTATCTGTCGAAATTCGGCACCACGCTCGGCGGGGCGCTGGGTCTGTTCGACATGTGGTTCTCATCGCTGTTCCGCGTGAACCTGCCGTGGACCCTGAAGCACGGAAAGACCGATGCCGGATCGACCGAGAAGGCCGCAAGGCACAGGCCGATCGCCTATCCGAAGCCGGACGGGAAGCTGTCGTTCGACAAGCTTTCCTCGGTCTTCGTCTCCAACACGAACCATGCCGAGGAGCAGCCGGCGCATCTGAAGCTGTTGGACCCCTCCATCCCGATCCGGGTCAATCTGCCCGAATACGGCGAGCCGGCGCGGCTCTACTGCCCGGCGGGCGTGTACGAGGTCCTGTACGACGAGGCCGGGAACAATCCGCGCTTCCAGATCAACGCCCAGAACTGCGTCCACTGCAAAACCTGCGACATAAAGGATCCGTCCCAGAACATAGTCTGGACCACGCCCGAGGGCGGCGGCGGCCCCAACTATCCGAATATGTAGCGCGCGGCGGGAGAGAGGCCTTGTCGCCGCCTCATAAAGCGGGAAGGTTCGCGGTCATGCGTCTTTCCCGTCTTTACCTGCTCCTGACCGCCTGCGCCCTGACCGCGCTGGCCGCGCCCACCCTGGCGCAGGACGCGCCGATCATCATTGATCCCCCGCTCCGGCCGCCGGTCGTGGCCCCCATCCCGGGTGTGGAGGAGATCGAGCCGAGCGAACGCCTCCCGCCGCTGGTTGTCCCCGTCGGCGCCGGGGCCGTCGATGCGTCGCCGCCACCCGTGACCCCCATCCCCGCCGAGTGGTCGCCCGTTCCGACCGACGAGATGGGACGGACCGCCTATGGCCTGTACCTGTCCGGGCGTCTGGCCGTCTTCCGGGGCGACAACGTCACGGGGGCGAACCTGCTGGCCCGGAGCCAGGCCCTGGCTCCTGAACAGCCGGTCGTGGGCGAGGAGGCGTTCCGCTCGGGCCTGTTCGCCGGTGATCTGGAAACCCTCGCGGAACTGGCGCCCGCGGTTCAGGACACCCCCCTGCTGGCGGAAGCCGGGCGGCTGGTCGTTGTTGTCGACACCCTGAACGGCGGCGATGCGGCCGAGGGCCTGGCCATGCTCCGGTCGAAACCCTTCACCGAACCGTTCGAGACCATCGGCCGGTACATCCTTCCGTCCATCGCCGCCTCCGCGGGCGACTGGGACACCGCCCTGGCCCCCGTCGAGGCCCCTCCGGCCGACATCGACGCCCTGGTGTTGCGCCATCAGCGGGTCCGGCTGCTCGACAGCCGTCGCCGTCACGCCGAGGCCGAGGCCGAATACCGGCTGCTCACGGCCTCGCCGCTGGGCGCGCAGCTGTTCTCAGCCGACTTCGGTCGCTTCCTCGAGCGGCGCGGTCGGCCCGCTGAAGCCCAGGCCGTCTACGAGGCCTCATTGATGGGGCCGTCGCCCGACCCCGAGGCCCTGATAGGCCGCATGCGCGTGCTTGAGCGCGCCGCGCCGCCTCCGGTCCCGACAATCCGCGAGAACGCGGCCCTCGCCATCAAACTGGCGGCGATCCAGTCCGCGGAGCGCCGTGAACGGGATGTGTCGGCCATCCTCCTGCGGCTCGCCGACAGCCTAGGCCCGGACGACGAAATCGCCCTGCGTCTGGGGCTGAGTCTGGTGGCGCTCGGCCATGAGGCGTCGGCCCGCGAGGCCTTCAGCCGCGTGACCAACGCCAATCCGATCCTCTACGCCGGCGGCCAGTTCGGCCTGGGCCTGAGTTTCCAGCGGGACGAGCGGAATGAGGAGGCGCTTGAGGCGTATCGCCTCGCCGACGCCGCCGCGCCCGGTCAGGGCGAGGTGGTCTACCGTCTGGCCCAGCAGTTGATCATCATGGACCGCCACGAAGAGGCGCTGGAGGTGCTCAACCGGTCTTCGGTGAATGTCGCCGGGCAGGCGCCGGGAATCCGGTTTCTCCGCGGCGCCACCCTGGAGGCCCTGGGCCGGCTGGACGAGGCGGAGAACGAGCTGTGGGCCGCGCTGACGGCCGCGCCCAACGAACCCGACATCCTCAATCATCTCGGCTACATGTGGGTCGATACCGGCCGGCGGGTCGAGCAGGGGGCCGAGATGCTGGCCCGCGCCCACGCCGCGGAGCCTGAGAACGGGAACATCCAGGACTCGCTCGGCTGGGCCCAGTTCCGACAGGGCCAGTACGACATCGCCGTCGAAACCCTGGAGGGCGCCGTCAGCAAGGAGCCCGCCAACGCCGAGATCAACGACCATCTGGGCGACGCCTACTGGCAGGTCGGCCGCCGGCGTGAGGCCCAATGGCAATGGAGCCGTGTCCTGACGCTGGACCCCGACGCCGAACGCCGGGCCGAGGTGGAGCACAAGCTGGCCAACGGCCTGTCGGTCGAGCCGCCGGTGTCCGCCGGCCAATTCTGAGCCATGACCGTCGCCCGGCTCGCGCCCGCCAAGGTCAATCTGTTCCTGCATGTCGGGCCGTTGGCGGCGGACGGCTATCACCCGCTGGCCAGTCTGGTCGCCTTCGCCGACGTCGGCGACCGCCTGACGGTCGAGCCGGCGGAGCGCCTCTCGCTGACCGTCGCCGGCCCCTTCGCCGGCGCGCTTGAGGGCGAGGACGACAATCTGGTGCTGCGGGCGGCGCGGGCGCTGGGCGCAGCGGCCGGGATCGGCGAGCCGGGCCTGCGGATCACCCTCGACAAACAGCTGCCCGTCGCCGCCGGATTGGGCGGCGGCTCGTCGGACGCGGGGGCCGTGCTGAAGCTCGCCCGCGACGCGCTCGGCCTGCCTTTCGACGACGCGGCGCTGGCGGAGATCGCGGCGTCCCTCGGCGCCGACGGCCCCATGTGCCTGCACGCCCGCGCCGCCTGGGCCGGGGGGCGGGGAGACGTCCTCGCATTCGAGACCGCCCTGCCGCCGCTTCCGGCTCTGCTGGTCAATCCGGGCGTCCCCTCCTCGACCGGCGCCGTCTATCGCGCCTTTGACGCGGGCGGGCCGGGTCAGGCGGACACCCCCCCGCCACCGCTTGACTGGAGCGCTCCGGCGCTCGTCGCCTGGCTGCAAACGCAGCGAAACGACCTCGAGGCCCCCGCGGTGGCGCTGCAGCCGGTCATCGGAGAGGCCCTGGCGGCCGTCGCCGCCCTGGCGGGCGCGCGGCTGACCCGGATGTCCGGCTCCGGGGCCACCGTCTTCGCCCTGTTCGACTCGCCCCGGGCCGCCGAGGAGGCCGGGCGGACGCTGCAATCCCGGCGCCCGGACTGGTGGATTCGACCCGCCGTCCTGCACTGAATGGCGAGAGGCCTGCGGCCCCTGATCGGGAACCCCGCGAGGGCTTGGGGACTTCCATCTGGCACGTTTCGCCTTCCGAAGGCCGCCCCGACATCCCCTTGCGGCCTTCGGCCCAGAAAGGGATACCCACCATGTTTCGCACGCCCCTGCTGACCGCCGTGGCCGCGACCGCCCTGCTGGCGGCGCCGGCCGTCTTCGCCCAGACGCCGCCGCCGTCCACCCAGCCGGTCCCGACCCTGCCTGTCGAGCCCGCCGATCCGGTGGCTCCGCCCGTGCCGGACATGTCGATCACCGCGCCGGTTCCGCCCCCGGTTCCGTCGCCGACCGTCGCCGTGCCGGCTCCGCCGACGACGCCCGCCGGCGCCTCGGCGGCCCGTCCCGCCCCTCCGGGCACAACGGCCCCGAATGGCCAGCCGGCCGCGACCATCATCACCATCTCGTCGCCGCCAGTGCCTCATCCGACCGACGGCCAGGTGGACGGCCAGCGGCGGCCGCGGCGCTGACGGGGCTACGGGCGGTCCCTTAACCGTCGGAAAACCCCGGTCCGCTAGACTGGGGCCATGGAAACGCTCTCGCCCGCCCGGATCGCCGCCTTCGAGGCCGTGTTGAACAAGGTCCCGCTCGAGGACCGCGCCCGGCTTCACGCGCTCAAGGACGCCGCCGCTGCCGCCGCGACGGCATCAGCCCCACACTGGGATTTCGATCAGCCCGGCTATCGCGTGGAGGAAGCCCTGACCGAGGCTTTCGGCGCCGCCCTGACCGATGACCACCGCCGCGCCCTGGTCGCCATCTGGGCGCTCGAGATGCCGGCGAGGATACCCGCCGCCGACTTGCCGGACGCGGTGCTGGAGCTTTATCCCGAGTGGATCGGCCGCCTCGCCGACTTCCTGACCGCGGCCTTAGATCCTTATGACCGCGACTTCTGGGCCAAGGACGTGCGCATCTCGCTGGTGCTCAGCGTGCCCGGCGCCCGCACCCAGATGATCGACCTGTCCTCGCCCATGGGCCCGGGGCAGGTGCTGCGTCACGCCCGCGAGGGCTGGGGCTGGTCGGTGATCCCGGCCTATGCCGCCGCCCAGGCCTGGAAGCCCTGGCTGGAGGTTCATACCGAAAGCCGCGAACTGTCGGATTTCAACGAGGCCGGCTGGGATCGCGCCTGGGCCACGGCCGCCGAGATCTGCAAGCGCCGCCCCGAGATGGCCGGCATGCTGGGCTCCAGCTGGTTCTATGATCCGCCGCTGGAGCGGATCAGCCCGCGTCTGGCCTATCTGCGCCTCAACCTGCTGAAGCACGGCGCCTTCATGGTGCATCAGGGGCCGGGCGAGATTCATACCCAGCGCGCCGCCACCAGCTCCCCGACCCGCGCCGCCCTGATCGAGGCGGGCGAATACACGGCCCGTTCGTGGATCGTCGCCTTCCCCCGCGCCGCCCTGATCAAATGGGCGGACGGGCGAAAGGCGCAGGGGCTGGCGGAGGCGGCGTAATTTCCCATCCGCTCATCCCGGCGAAAGCCGGGACCCAGTGCTTTGGGTGATACAGGGGGTTCAGTGATCCGCAGCCGGTTGTCCTGAAGCGCTGGCGTCAGGCTGGACAGAACTGGGTCCCGGCTTTCGCCGGGATGAGCGGATTACCGGGATATCCCGGCCCACGCCTGACCAACTGGCATGATGTCCAGCCCGACCGCCTTGGCCGCCCGCAGCACCCGGTCCAGATCGGCCGGCTTGCAGCCATAGTCCGTCGGCCGGTCCGAGACGTCATGGCCGTAGGCGGTCAGCCAGCCCTTCGACGCGGCCGTCTCGGCCATCAGGCCTTCGAGGTCATAGGCAGGCAGGCGGCGGCTTTCGAGGCCGATGCTCTTGATCAGGGCCCGGTCCTCGCGGCCCGCGTTGACGCCGTCGCGGACGCCGCGGGCCATGGCGAACCGATCGCGCACGACCCGCTTGGCCCCGACCGTCGCGTCTCCGAACGGCCAGGCGAAGGTGGTCATGCGGAACCCGTCGAGCCGCTCGGCGACCCAGGCGGCGTTGGCGTCGAGGCTGAGGCGGAGGGCCTCGGCGTCCATGCGCAGGGCGCTGGTGTGGCCGAAGGTGTGGCAGCCGACCTCGTGGCCGGCGGCGTGCAGCGCCTGCAGGTGCGGAACCTGGAACTGGTCGCGGTCCATGTTCACCCCGTCCGCGAGGCCGCCGCAGACGTAGTAGGTGGCTTTCACGCCATGCTCCGCGAGGATCGGCCCGGCCTCGGTCCAGGCGGTGGCGGGGAAGTCATCGAAGCTCAGGGAGAAGATCCCGCACGGCGGCGCGATCGTCACCGGGTCGATGTCGAGATAGCGCGCGGCGCGGCGGCGCATCTGGTCGAGGGGCTTCATGGCGGTGGTCATAACGCGAGGGCGCTTAAGGAAGCGTATGGCGGGCCTTCGCCTTGCCCGCCAAGGCCCCCCCGTCTAGGGTCCGCCGCCTTCTTCCCCGGACGAAAATGCCTGACGTGACCACCGAACCGCTCGCCTTCCAGGACCTGATCCTGACGCTCCACAAATACTGGGGCGATCAGGGCTGCGCGATCCTGCAGCCCTATGACATCGAGGTCGGCGCCGGCACCCTGCACCCGGCCACCGTCCTGCGCGCGCTCGGCCCGCGCCCGTGGAAGGCGGCCTATGTTCAGCCGTCGCGCCGCCCGGGCGACGGCCGTTACGGCGAAAATCCCAATAGATTACAGCACTATTACCAGTATCAGGTAATCCTGAAGCCGAACCCGGAGGACCTGCAGGCCCTCTATCTGGGCTCGCTGGCGGCGATCGGCATCGATCCGAAACTGCACGACATCCGCTTCGTCGAGGACGACTGGGAGAACCCCACGGTGGGGGCCTGGGGCCTCGGCTGGGAGGTCTGGTGCGACGGGATGGAGGTGACCCAGTTCACCTATTTCCAGGGCGTGGGCGGGATCGAGGTCGATGTGGTCTCGGGCGAGCTCACCTACGGCCTGGAGCGTCTGGCCATGTACGTCCAGGGTGTCGACAACGTCTACGATCTCAAGTTCACCAGGGAGGGGCTGACCTATGGCGAGGTCTTCCTTGAGAACGAGCGCCAGCAGTCCGAGGCCAATTTCCACGGCTATGACGTCGACGGGCTGAAGCGCCGGTTCGAGGACATGGTGTCGGAGGTGACGCGGTTCCTCGCGATGAAGGGGCCGCAGGATCAGGCGCTGGTGCTGCCGGCCTATGATCAGGTGCTGAAGGCCAGCCACCTGTTCAACCTGATGGACGCCCGCGGGGCCATCGCGGTGGCCGAACGCCAGAGCTACATCGGCAGGATCCGCGATCTCTGTAAGGCTTGCGCCAGCGAATGGGTCGAGCAGGAAAGGGGGCGCGTCTGATGGCCCAGCTCCTTCTCGAATTGTTTTCCGAAGAGATCCCCGCCCGCATGCAGGGTGGGGCGGCGCGTGACCTTGAGCGGATGGCCTCCGAGCGGCTGAAGGCCGCCGGGCTGACGTATGAGGCGCTGACGACTTTCGCCGGACCGCGGCGGCTGACGCTGGTGGTCGAGGGGCTGCCGGCGGCGACGCCGGACCGCGAGGAAGAGGTCAAGGGACCGCGGGCCAATGCGCCGGAGCAGGCGCTGGAGGGCTTCCTGCGCAAGACCGGCCTGACCAGGGACCAGCTGGTCGAGCGCGACGGCGTCTTCTTCGCCGTCCTCAGCAGCAAGGGTCAGCCGACCGCCGACCTGATCCCCGGCATGGTCGACCAGATCGTGCGCGGCTTCCCCTGGCCCAAGTCGATGCGCTGGGGCTCGGGCACGCTGCGCTGGGTGCGGCCGCTGAAGCGGATCGTCGCCCTGTTCGACGGCCACGTCGTGCCGTTCGAGATCGACGGGATCCAGAGTGGCGAGCTGACCGAGGGACATCGCTTCCTCGGCTGCGGCCGGCCGTTCGCGGTGAAGGATTTCGCGGATTACCGGGCGAAGCTGGAAAGCGATTTCGTCATGCTGGACGCCGTCGACCGGCGGCTGAAGATCCTCGAGGCGGCCCAGCGGGTCTGCGCCGACCGGGGCCTCGCGCTCGTCGACGACGACGGCCTGCTGGACGAGGTGGCGGGGCTGGCCGAATGGCCGACGCCGATCCTCGGCGACATGGACCCGGCCTTCCTCAGCCTGCCGCCCGAGGTGGTCCGGCTGTCGATGAAGGTGCACCAGAAATACTTTGCGGTGCGCGATCCGGCGACGCACGGCCTGGCCCCGCATTTCGTGGTCGTGGCCAATGTCGAGGCGACCGACGGGGGCAAGGCCCTGGCCGCCGGCAACAGCCGCGTGTTGTCGGCCCGTCTGGATGACGCGCGGTTCTTCTGGGACGAGGACCTGAAGACCGGCTTTGACGTCTGGGCGAAGAAGCTGGAGGGGGTGACCTTCCATGCCAAGCTGGGGACGCTGGCCGAGCGGGTCGAGCGGATCGCGGCGCTGGCGCGTGAGATCGCGCCGCTGGTCGGGGCCGATCCGGATCAGGCGGAGCAGGCGGCGCGTCTGTCGAAAGCTGACCTCGCCTCCGCCATGGTCGGGGAGTTCCCGGAGCTTCAGGGCGTTATGGGCGGCTACTACGCCCGGGCGCTCTTTCAGAAGGGCTCATCGACTCCCTTCCCCCTCGACGGGGGAAGGGTTGGGGATGGGGGTGAGGGCGCGCCGCGTCAGGACATGGCGCATGAGGCGTCGTCCTCGGACAGTTCGAGCCCATCCGCGCCCCCCGACCAGCAGCCTGCCTCCACCCCCTCCCAACCCTCCCCCGTCGAGGGGGAGGGCTCTCGTGATGCGATCGCCGACGCCGTGCGCGATCACTACAAGCCGCAGGGACCGGCGGACTCCGTGCCGACCGCGCCGCTGACGGTGGCCGTGGCGCTGGCGGACAAGCTGGACACGCTGGTCGGGTTCTTCGCGATCGATGAGAAGCCGACCGGGTCGAAGGACCCGTTTGCGCTGAGGCGGGCGGCGCTGGGGGTGATCCGGCTGGTGCTGGAGAATGAACTCCGCCTCCGTCTGATCGAAGACGCCTTCTCGCCCGCAAGCGCCTCCCTGTCTCGTCAGCCATCAGCAAAGCGTGCTGTCGACAAGCTGTCGCTGGAAGCGGAGTTCGCGGCCTTCTTCGCCGATCGCCTGAAGGTCCTGCTCCGCGATCAGGGCAAGCGCCACGATCTCGTCGACGCCGTCTTCGCGCTCGGCGACGACGACCTCGTCCGCATCGTGCGGCGGGTGGAGGCGCTGGACGCCTTCCTCGCCACGGATGACGGGGCCAATCTGCTGGCCGGGTACAAGCGGGCGTCCAACATCCTCAAGGCCGAGGAGAAGAAGGGCGCCGTGCCGACCGGCATGGTCCAGACCGGCCTGCCGGGCCAGCCGGAGCAGGAAAGCGCCCTGGCCTTCGCCGCCGCCGCCGCCGCGACCGCGGTGGACGCCGCGCTGGAAACTGAGGATTTCGCCGCCGCCATGACCGCGCTTTCGCGGCTGCGGGCGCCGGTGGACGCCTTCTTCGACAAGGTGATGGTCAACTCCGAAGTGGCCGCCGAGCGGGAGAACCGGCTGAAACTGCTGGGCCAGGTTCGCGCGGTCATGGGCCGGGTGGCGGACTTCGGGATGATCGGGGGGTAGGGCTCCGGCCCAACCGCTATCGTCATTCCGGGCGAAGAGACGCGAAGCGGCTCGAAGACCCGGAACCCAGCGGCGCCGCGACGGCGGCGAAACACCGGCGATGGTGGTTTCCGCTCTCTGATTGCGCTCCCGACAGGTTCGCGCTCGCGCGCGCCGCTGGGTTCCGGGTCTCCGCTACGCTTCGCCCGGAATGACGATAGCGGGTGGGGAGCAGGGGCCCCCGAAGCTCTTCCCGAAAAAGTGCCGAAAAGCTGCCTTCTCGACCCTGCGCGGGCGTGGGCAAGCCGTAGCTGGAGTGTGGGTTCACCGCGCCTGGGGCGGTCGCGGTTGGGTGGATTGTCAAAGACCGGCGGCGGTTCGGGGACCGACCGGGTCTATTTTACGGGGGCGCCGACCTGCGCTGAGAAGAAAAATTTCGCGGAGGGGCGAGAAGGGACCTTCGGGGGTCGGAAGGGGACGGAGGATCGGGGGCGGGAAGGTAGCCCTCAGCGCCCCATCGCCGGCTGATCCATGAAGGCCGCGTCCAGTCCGTACCCGGCGAACCGTGCGAGCCGTTCCCGTAGCCGCCCGTGCGCTGTCGGGTCGGCGCCGATGCGATCTCCTTCGGGCAGGAAGGCGTTGTCGGCGCGGAAGGTCCAGGCGGCGACCTTGAGGCCGGCGGCGTGGGCGTCGGGGATCAGGGTGGTCGGGGCGCCGGGGGTCGGTTCGATCAGGGCGGTGTCGGCGCCGATCCAGTCGGCGTAGCGCGCGATGTCGGCGAGACCCTCGGGCGTGGTCATGGCGGCGAAGTTGAGGTCCGGGCGGTCGAACGGGCCACCGGTCGCAGCGACCAGTTGGAGCAGGGGCGCGGCGAGGCGGGCGCGGAGGCGTTGGAGCGGGCCGACCTCGAAACACTGGATCAGGATCGGGGCGTCGGCGCCGGTAAGGCCGCGGCGTTCCAGCGTGGCGACGAAGACGTCCTCCATCTGCAGGCCAAGGGCGGCGAAATACGACGGGTGTTTGAGTTCGGGGGCGACGCCGACGCCGGCTGTGGCGGCGATGTCGAGGACCTCATCGAAGGTCAGAATGGGCTCGCGGCCGTCAAAGGCGGTGTTGGCGGGGCGGAGGTCGGGCAGGCGTTCGCGGGCGCGCAGGGTCTTGAGCTCGGCGAGGGTGAAGTCTTCCGTGAACCAGCCGGCAGCGGGTTGGCCATCGATGTTTTTGGTCGTGTGGCGGGAGGCGAAGGCGGGGTGGGCGGCGACGTCGGTGGTTTCGCCGATCTCGTTCTCGTGGCGGACGATCAGGACGCCGTCGCGGCTCATCACCAGATCTGGCTCGATGAAATCCGCGCCCTGCCGGATGGCGAGTTCATAGGCCGCGCCGGTGTGCTCCGGCCGTTCGCCCGAGGCCCCGCGATGGGCGATGATGAGCGGATGAAGGGTCAGGGCGGAGTTCCCTCTTCTGCTATCGTCATTCCGGGCGGAGAGCCGCGCAGCGGCTCGGAGACCCGGAACCCAGCGGCGCCGCGACGGCGGCGAAACACTGGCGGTCGCAAGCAAGGCTACTCCCGAACACCGCGCTCCCGACAGTGTCGCGCTCACGCGCGCCGCTGGGTTCCGGCTTTCGCCGGAATGACGATAGCGGTGGGGCTGGAGGTGGCTTACGCCCCCAGGATCCAGCCCTCTTCCTGCTCGACCCTGGCGATCAGGGCCTCGCTCGCGCCCTTGGGCGGGGCGAAGGCGGCGGAGAGGGTTCCGGCCTCGTCGAGGGCGGCGAAATGTTCGGCCGTGACGCGGACCTGGGCCTGGTCCTTGAACTCGCCTTCGTTCGGTTTCGCGTCGAACATCGAGGGGTAAACCTCGACCACGAGGGCCGAGAGGGGCTCGACGTCGGCGGCGTCGAGGGCGCGCCAGCCGGTGCCGAATGGCCAGACGGCGCCTGAGGGGCCGAGCTTCTCGAGCAGGCGGCGGACGGCCGGGACGCCGACCAGCGTCTGGCCGCCGACGGCGCCGGCGCCGTGCATCTGCCAGACCGACTTGGGCTGGAGCTTGCCCTTGCGGACGGCGTCCTGCGTCGCGCGATATTCAGGGATGTCGGCGCCCGAACCGGCGCGCGGCTTGGTCGTGGTCAGCCAGCGCTGGGCCTGATTGGCCGGGGCGCCCCACATGGGCCAGGCGTTGTCGGTCATCAGCCGGTTGATCTTGGCCGCGACCTGATAGCGGTTGTTGGTGTTGTCGGGCTTGTCGACCACGTTCGAGGCGAGGAATTTCCACATCGCCGACCACGGGGTTCCCGTCAGTTTCAGCCGCGCGGCCGTGCCGGCGGGGAAGCCGAAATTGAAGTCGAAGCCGACCAGCACCCGGTCGCCGCGCTTGCGGTGTTCGGCCAGCAGGGAGGCGAGCAGGGCCTCGCCCTCGGCCCGGGTCGCGACATTGTGGGTCTCGGTATAGAGGCGGAAACGCACGTCGCGTTTGGCCACGCCGAACCAGACGGAGCCTTCGCCGAGCTTCTTGCCCTCGGCGGCGGTCCAGTCAGCGATGATGTAGGCGTCGAACAGGCGGGCCACGGGGGCTCCTCGGGATACTCAGGCAACAGGGATGGGGGGTTCTAGCCGTCCGGGGGCCGAAGGGCGATACCCAAACATCCGCTCATCCCGGCGAAAGCCGGGACCCAGTGCTTTGGGTGATGGACGGTTGGACGTGGTCCGGGAATCCATATCCTGAAACGCCGGCGTCTCGCTGGACAGGACTGGGTCCCGGCTTTCGCCGGGATGAGCGGATTGAGTTTACCCCTTCAGCAGCGCTTCCAGATGCGAGAGCCAGCGCCGGCCCAGTCTCAGGGCTTCGCCGGGGGAGCCGGTCTGGACGGGGAGGGTGGCGTCCCAGAGGGCCAGTTCGAACTCCGGGTGGCGGGCGTCGGCGAACATCAGCCGCAGCACGACCTGTTCGGCGTCGGGGGCCAGCAGATCGAGCGCCTTGCGGGCCTCGCCCCGGCGGACGCGGGCGACGACATGGCCGTCGACAATGATCTCTCCGCCCTCGATCTCCTCGAAGGCATAGACCAGACCCGAGCCGCCGCGGTTCCACAGGACGGCGACCTGGGCGCCGTCGAAGTCGAGACCGGCGGCGCGGCCCTCGGCCGGGGACAGGGCTTCGGCCTCGGGCGTGACGCCGAGCGACTTGAGCAGGGCCCGGCGCATGCGGCGGATGGGCTCCATCCACCAGGCCAGAACCAGGGCGCCCGTGGTCAGGGCCGCCGCCGCCAGGGCCACCAGCAATATGACCCTGAGCACATCGGCCAACCTCAGTCCTCCAGCTCGACGACGACGGGAACGTGGTCAGAGGGCTTGTCCATGTCGCGAGCGTCGCGATGGGTCTCGACGCCCAAGAAGCGGTCGGCGGCCTGGGGCGAGAGCAGGTGGAAGTCGATGCGGATGCCGTGGTCGCGCTGCCAGGCGCCGGCCTGATAGTCCCAGAAGGTGAAGGTTCCCGGCGGCTGTTTGCCCAGCGCCCCGGCCTCGGACAGGCCGAGATGGGTCAGGGCCCGGAAGGCGGCGCGGCTCTCGGGCTGGAACAGGGCGTCGGCAGCCCAGGCGGAGGGGTTCTTCGCGTCCTCGGGCGTGGGGATGACGTTGTAGTCGCCGCAGAGGGTGAAGGCCTCTTCCTGCCGCAGCAGGTCGCGGGCGTGGGCGTGGAGGCGGTCCATCCAGGCCAGTTTGTAGGCGAATTTCTCCGTGCCGATCGGATTGCCATTGGGCAGGTAGATGCAGCCGACCCGCACCGGGCGCGGGCATTCGATCACGGCCTCGATGTAGCGGGCCTGTTCGAACTCGGCCTCGAAGCCCGAGGCGTCGACGCCGGGCAGGCCGCGCCGCACGTCGCTGAGCGGATATTTCGAGAGCAGGGCGACGCCGTTGTAGGTCTTCTGGCCGTTGGTCTCGACGTTGTAGCCGAGCGATTCAAAGGCCTCGCGCGGGAATTTCTCGTCCAGGCATTTGATCTCCTGGAAGCCGACGACGTCGGGCCGGGCCGCCTCCAGCCACTCAAGCACCGTCGGCAGGCGGGCGTTGACGGAGTTCACGTTCCAGGTGGCGATACGCATACGCCATGCTTACGGCGCGTCGGGGCGGTCTGTGAAGCGGGGATCGCCGAAACGAAAACGCCCCGGAGCGAACTCCGGGGCGCTGTCGCGATGGAAAGGGCGGTCGGACTATTCGTCGGCGAGCGCCGGAGCCGGCGTGAAGGTGCAGCCGCCGCCGATCCGCTGGGCGGTGGCGCAGGGATAGATCTGCTGGGTCACGCCCTCGTTGTTGATGCGGGCGATATAGCCCTCGCCCTCGGCGGCGCATTTTGCCTCATAGAAGCGGCCGTTGGCGTTCTGGCCCATCAGGCGGACCTGGACGACGTCGCAGGCGGCGGCGTCGGTGCCGGCCAGTTTGGGCGCGAAACTGGCGGCCTGTTCCTGGCCCGTGGTGAAGCGACAGGTACCGCCGGTCGAGTTGACCTGCAGGCAGTCCTTGAGGTCCCAGCCGGTTCCGACGCGTTCCAGCCAGTAGCCGTCCGCGCCGGCGCAGCCGATCTCGTAGACGATGTTGTCGGCGTCGCTCTTGCCGATGGCGACGGCCTCATCGACCGTGCAGGTGACGCCCGCGCCGCGGGCCCAGCCGCCGATGACGGCGAGGCCGTTCTGATTGGCGGGCAGAAGGCATTGCTGGCCCACGTCGGCGGCGGGATCGCGCAGGCGGGCGGTGTAGGCGGTGCCGGCCAGCTCCAGACAGTCGAAGGCCTGGGGCGGGGTCGAGTCGATCAGGATATGGCCGGGGCCTTCCGAGCAGGCGGCTTCGTAGATTTTCTGCTGTTCGGCGTTGATGCCCGGCTGGGCGGCTTCGGTCACCGTGCAGGCAGCGCCGGCGGCGACGACCAGGGCCTGGGCGGCGGCCTTGATTTCCTCGGGCGTGGCGACGACCGGCGGCGGCGCCGCGCGCTGACGGGTCGCCCGGGCGTCCGGCACGCGGTCGCGACGACCGCCGCCGACGCGGCCGGGGAGGACGCCGTCGCCGCGAATCGTGCCGGAGGCCCGATCGGATTCCGAACGACCGCCTGACCCGGGATCCTGAGGGACGTCCTGCGCGAAGACGGGCTGGGACGCGACCAGCGCCAAGGCGAAGGCGCCGCCCACGAGCGCGAGCAACTTTTTGTGGAACACGAGAACACTCCGACCAGGAAAACCGTTGGCTCAACCCTTGGCGGGCCGATGTGGCGGGGTCAAGGCATGGGGAGGCAGGCGGCTGGACGGGAGCCGCCGCTTGGGGGTATCAATCAGATCAGTTGCAATTGGAGACGGACTTGGCGGACGGAGTCGCCCCGGCGGAGAGCGATCAGGCGACGCGCGACGGGCGCGGCCTGACCTATCCGCATCCTGTCCCGCCCGGATTCGGCGAGGCCGTCACGGTCGCGCCGGGGGTGCTGTGGATGCGGCTGTCGATGCCGATCGCCCTGAACCACATCAATGTCTATGCGGTCGAGGACGGCGAAGGCTGGGCCCTGATCGACACCGGTCTGAACATCCCGGATTCCCGCGACCGCTGGGAGGCGATGCTGGCCGGGCCGCTCGGCGGCAAGCCGGTGACGCGGGTGATCTGCACTCACATGCACCCCGACCACATCGGACTGGCGGGGTGGCTGTGCGAGCGGACGGGCGCGCCGCTGGTGATGACGCGGGTGGAATATGTGACCGCCCGGATGCTGCTGGCGGACACGGGGCAGCCGGCCCCGGAAGCGGGCGCGGTCCACTATCGGGCCGCCGGCTGGGACCCCGAACAGATTGAAACCTACCGCCGAGAGTTCGGCCAATTCGGCCGCGCGGTTTCTCCCATGCCCGTCGGTTATGTGCGGATGCGCGAAGGCGACAGGCTCAGCATCGGCGGGAAGGACTGGCGCGTGGTGGTCGGCGAGGGGCACAGCCCGGAGCACGCCTGCCTGTGGCGCGAGGCGGACGGCGTGGTGCTGGGCGGGGACCAGATCCTGCCGCGGATATCGTCGAACGTGTCGGTCTGGCCGACCGAGCCGGACGCGGACCCGCTGGGCGACTGGCTGGACTCGCTGGAGCGGATGAAGGGCGTCCTGCCGCACGACGGGCTGATTCTGCCGTCGCATGGCGAGCCGTTCCATGGCGTGCACACGCGGCTCGACGCCCTGATCCGGGGGCATGAGGTTTCGCTGAAGCGGCTGGAGAAGACGTTGAAGACGCCGAAGCGGGCGGTCGACGTGTTCGGGGCCCTGTTCGCGCGCGCGGTCGGGGACGGGGTGCGGGGGATGGCCACGGGCGAGGCCATCGCGCATCTGAACTATCTGCTGCACCGGGGCCGGGTCAGCCGCGTGCGCGACGCGGACGGCGTGGACTGGTGGACGATGATCAAACGGGGAGAGGCGGCGTGACCGACCATATTCAGACCGAACTGGCGGGCGGCGTCCTGACCGTCACCCTGGCGCGGCCGGAGAAGAAGAACGCCATCACCCAGGCCATGTACGCCGTGCTCGCCGAGGCCACGGTGCGGGCGCGGACGGACGACGCCGTGCGGGTGCTGGTCTTCAAGGGGCAGGGCGACAGTTTTTCGGCGGGCAATGACATCGCCGACTTCATCGCGCTTGGCTCGCAGGGCCAGCAGCCGGCGCAGATGCCGGTGTTCGACTTTCTCAAGGCGCTGGCCGAACTGGACAAGCCCGCGGTCGCCGCGGTGCGGGGTCGGGCGGTCGGCATCGGCCTGACCCTGCTGCTGCATTGCGACATGGTGGTGGTGGCCGAGGACGCCCTGCTGTCCGTCCCCTTCATCAACCTGGCGCTGGCGCCCGAGGCGGCGTCGTCGATGCTGCTGCCGGCCGTTCTGGGCCATCAGCGGGCGTTCGAACTGTTCGCCCTGGGCGAGCCGATCGACGGACGGACGGCGGTCGCCTGGGGGCTGGCCAATCGCGCCGTGCCGTCGGATCAGGTCGAGGCGGTGGCGGCGGAACTGGCGATCAAACTGGCGGCGCGGGCGCCCAACTCCATCCGCAAGACCAAGCGGCTGATGCGCGACGCGGAGCGGCTGTGGGCCCTGATGCAGCGCGAGGGCGAGGCCTTCGGCAGCCAGATGACCAGCCCCGAGGCGATGGAGGCCTTCATGGCCTTCAGCCAGAAGCGCGCGCCCGACTTTTCAAAAGCCGGTTGATTCGCAGGTCGGCGAGCCCTAGTTGCGCGCCCTCATGTTCGACGCCCCCGCCAGACCCGCGCCCTTGCGTATCGAGATCGAAGCCACCGCCGACGCGGGGGCGGTCGAGGCCCTGGTGCTGGACGCCTTCGGCCCCGGCCGGTTCGCCAAGACGGCGGAGCGGCTGAGGGAGCGGGCGCGCGTGGCCGCAGGCTTCGTGGCGCGCGAGGACGGGCGCGTGATCGGGTCCGTGCGACTGTGGGCGATCACGGTGGGCGGCGACCCGGCGCTGTTCCTCGGGCCCATCGCCGTGGAGGCCGACAGTCGTCGCGCCGGGCTGGGCGCGGATCTGGTGCAGGCCTGCCTCGATCATGCCGGGAAGTCCGGCATCCTGCTGGTTGGCGATCTTCCCTATTTCGGCCGGTTCGGCTTCCAGCCGGCGCCGGATGTGCGCCTCGCCGGACCCGTCGATCAACGCCGGGTGTTGTGGCGGGGCGAAGCGGCGGCGGCGGGAGCGGTGCTGCCGGCCTGAGTCGGCGGTCGACGCCTTTCCGATCCGCCCGACGCGGCCTAAGTCTTGGCCATGGCTGAATCCACGGAGAGCAAGACCGGACTGGCGGGCGTCGCCGCGGCGGCGAAACAGGCGCCGGGCCGTGGGCTGCCGCCGGTGCATCTGTGGCATCCGGCGCATTGCGGCGAGATCGATATCGTCATCCGCCGCGACGGCCTGTGGATGCACGAGGGTTCGCCGATCGGGCGGGCGGAACTGGTGCGGCTGTTCTCGACCGTGCTGCGCAAGGATGAGGACGGCTATGTGCTGGTCACACCGGGCGAGAAGCTGTCGATCACGGTGGAGGACCTGCCGTTCCGCGCGGTGAGCGTGACACGGCGGGGCGAGGCGTTGGTCTTCACCACCGATGTCGGCGACGAGACGGAGGCGGGACCGGAGCATCCGATCCGCGTGGATACCGACCCGGAGACCGGCGAGCCGTCGCCGTCTGTGCATGTCCGCGCCGACCTTTGGGCGCGGATCGCGCGATCCGTCTTCTATGAACTGGTCGAGTGGGCGAGCGTCGAGGACGGGCGGTTGACAGTGCGGTCGGGCGGGGCCGCCTTCGCCCTGGGTCCGGTCGGGGCGGGGGTCGAATGAGTCTGGCGACCCTGCGGGAACGGCTGATCGAGCATCTGGAGCCGGCCGCGAGCTGGACGGCGGATCGCGCCCCCGCGCGTTCGGACTTCGACCTCAACCCGGGCGCCGAGCGGCCCGTGCGGACACTGAGGCCGGCCGCCGTGCTGATCCCGGTGATCGCCGGGCCGGACGGCGCCGCCGTTCTGATGACGCGGCGGTCCGACAGCCTGGCCAGCCACACCGGCCAGATCGCCTTTCCGGGCGGGCGGCTGGACCCCGGCGAGACGGCGGTCGAGGCCGCGCTGCGGGAGGCCCATGAGGAGGTGGCGCTGGACCCCGCGCTGGTCGAGGTGCTGGGGGTCGGCGACGCCTATGAGACCGGAACCGGCTTTCTGGTGACGCCGGTGGTCGGCTGGCTGACCGGTACGCCGGAGACGACCCCGTCGCTGGACGAGGTGGCCGAGGTGTTCGAGGTTCCGTGGGACTATCTGATGGACCCCGCCAACCACAGCCGCGATTCCTACGACCGCGAGGGCCAGCCGCGCCGCTGGTACTGGGCCATCACCCATGAGGAGCGTTACATCTGGGGCGTGACGGCCGGGATTGTACGAGCGCTGCGGGCGCGGCTTTACGGCGAAGACGTCCGCGCCGATGCCGTGGCGGAGGACGCGGCGTGAGGCGGCTCGACAACCAGCCATGGCTCACGGCGCCGGCCACCCGCGCGGTGATGGCGGCGCTGGAGGCGGCGGGCGGTCCCGGCTGCGCCCGGTTCGTGGGCGGTTGCGTGCGCAACGCCCTGATCGCGGCGCCGGTGGCCGATATCGACATCGCCACGACCCTGAAGCCGGAAGAGACCGACCGCGCCATTCGCGCCGCGGGGCTGAAGTCCGTGCCCACCGGCATCGCCCACGGCACGGTGACGGCCGTCAGCGAGCGCCAGCCGTTCGAGATCACCACCCTGCGCCGCGACGTCTCGACGGACGGCCGCAACGCCACCGTGGCCTTCACCGACGACTGGGCCGAGGACGCCGCGCGCCGGGATTTCCGCCTGAACGCCCTCTACGCCGACGGCGAGGGGCGGGTGTTCGATCCGACCGGCGAGGGCTTGGCCGATGCGGAGGCGGGGCGGATCGTCTTTGTCGGTGATCCGGAGACGCGCATCCAGGAGGACTATCTACGCATCCTGCGCTTCTTCCGATTCTTCGCCTGGTACGGTCGGGGCGAGCCCGATGGGGCGGCGCTGGCGGCCTGCCGCGCTCTCGCGCCCGGCATGTCGCGCCTGTCGGCGGAACGGGTGTCCAAGGAGCTGATGACGCTGCTGGCCGCGCCCGATCCTCGCGTCGCCATGGCGGCGATGACGGACGCCGGGGTGCTGGCGCAGATCCTGCCGGAGGCGGCGCACGGCCCGCTGTTCGAGGCGGTCGCGCGGCTGAGTCCCGACCCTGTGATCCGGCTGATGACGCTGTTCCCGGCGGACGAGCGTCTGGTGAGAGAGGTGTCGACACGGCTCCGGTTTCCGAACGCCACCCGCGACCGGCTGGCCGCCGCCGCCGCAGCCGGGCCCGCGGTCAGCCTGTCCATGAGCGATCCCGAGGTCCGGGCCGCCGTTTATCGCCACGGCGGTCGGGCGGTGGCGGATGCCCTGCATCGACGCTGGGCGGAGAACCCTGCCGGAACCGCCGACGCCCAACGGTTGCTGACGTTGGCCGAAGCCTGGCGGCGGCCGTCGATGCCGGTCGGTGGTCGCGACCTGGCCCGGCTGGGGGTCGAGCCCGGTCCCGAGACCGGGCGGTTGCTCAAGGCGTTCGAGGACGGCTGGATCGCCGACGATTTCCCGTCAGAGGGCCATGCCGAGCGGCTGGCGGCCCTGGTCAGTTCGCCGCGCGGGTGATTTCGGTCACCACGGGACGATGGTCGGAGCCGGTCGGGCGGCCCAGGCGTCGGCTGACGAAGGCGAGGTCGGGCGAGGCATAGACCTGATCGATGGTGATCCCCAGAGCCGACGGCAGGCCACCGGGCCAGGTGCCGGGGAACCCCGGAGCCGGACGCAGGCCGATGTCGCGCTGGACCTGTTTGCCGATGCGGGCGCTGGAGACGCTGTTGAAATCGCCGGCGACCACGACCGGTCCCTCGAGACTCCGCACCACCCTGTCCAGGGCCATCGTCTGGCTGATCTGGCCCCAGGAATGCTGGAACGGCCAGGGTCGCGTCAGGTGGACCCCGACCACATTGACCGGTCCCAGCGGCGTCCGCACCGTCGCGGCCACGGCGTGCAGTCCGTCAGGCGGGTCGTCCCGGGCGGTCAATGGCCAGCGGGAGGCGATCAGCGATCGCGAGGGGCCGCGGGTCTGGTCCAGCCGCATGGAGGCGACACGGTGCGGATAGCCCTCCAGCAGTTGGTCGATCTTCAGGACCGGATCGCTGGCCAGTTCGATCAGGACGACAATGTCCGCGTCCGCCGCCTCGATCGACCGACGAATCCGGGCCGTGTCGTTGTTCAGGTAGAACAGATTGGCCGCGTAGACGCGCACGATGGCCGCCTCGGGGTCGGGCCTTGACGCCTCGGGAAACCACTGGGGCCAGACGGCGAGGACGAGCAGGACGCCGGTCAAGAGGCCCAGAGCCGCCGGGAGCTTCATCCGCAACAGCGCCAGCCCGCCGGTCAGCAGGACAGTCGCGATCAGCACTGGCGCCGTGAACTGTGCCAGCAGGTCCACCGCGCGATTGTCGGCGCCCGCCAGCACGAGCAGGGCGATGCCCATGACCGGCGACAGAGCAAGGAGAAACAACACTTCCAGCCATCGCCGCCGCGTCCAGTCCGGCAACCGGAATCGCGGACCTTGCCTTTCGGGATGAACAGGGTTCGTCATGGCGCGTTACGGTCTCGCTTCAGGAGGGCAGACATGGCCAGACGATCCGTCGCGGATATCGAGAAGATCTGGTCCAATGTCGAGGGCGTCAAGAAATTGTCCGACCGGGCGCTGGCCATCGGCCCGTTCGGTATCGGCCTGGACGGATTGCTGACCTGGATACCGGTCGTGGGCACCGTCTACAGCGTCGGCGCGGCCGGCTGGCTGCTGGTCCAGGCGGCCAACGCCAAGGCGACGCCGGGAACGCTCGTGCGGATGGTCACCTATCTCGGGCTGGACAGTGGGGCCACGGTGGTCGGTGAGGTGATCCCGTTCGCGCCGGACGTCGTCGACATGCTGTTCCCCGGTCACCTGATGGCGGCCAGGGCGCTGCAGAAGGACATCGAGAGCACCCACTGGGTCGAGGCCAATGAGCGTGAGGCGCGGGCCTCGGGCGCTCATGAGGGCCATGTCGCGGACATGCGGCGGAATCCGAAGCTGCGGCGGATCGTCTACCTGCACGACTGAATGGGTTGACGAACTCCCGCCGCCACAGCCAACTCAATCCTCACTTTGCCGGACCCTTGAATGAGCGCCATCCTGACCCGAGATGAACTGGCTCTGGCGCTCGGCCGTGCGGGCGAGGGAGACCGCGCCGCCTTCCGCCGCGTCTATGAAGCGACCTCGGCGAAGCTATTGGGCGTGACCCTGCGTATCTTGGCCGACCGACAGCTCGCCGAGGACGTCTTGCAGGACACCTATCTGACCGTATGGAGGAAGGCCGGGAGCTTTGACGCGTCCCGCGCGAGCCCCATCACCTGGCTGGTGACCATCGCCCGCAACCGGGCCATCGACCGGCTGCGGTCGGGCGCGGCGATGCGCAAGTCGACGCCGATCGACGAAGCTGTGACTGTCATAGCCGACGACGCCCCGTCGCCGGCCGAGGCGCTGGAGACCGGCGATGACGTGCGCCGTCTGAACGACTGCCTCGGCCAGCTGGATGACAGGACCGGGGGAGCCATTCGCACGGCCTTCATCGAAGGCGTGACCTATGACGCCCTCGCGGTTCGCGAGAACGTGCCGCTGGGCACGATGAAGAGCTGGATCCGGCGCGGATTGATGCGGCTGAGGACGTGTCTCGAATCATGACCGATCCCACTGATATCGGCGGCATGGACGAAGACCAGGCCCTGGCCGGGGAACTGGCCCTGCGCGTGCTCTCGCCGGAGGATGAGGCCGCGGCGCGCGCCCGTGAAGCCGCGGATCCGGCCTTCGCGGCCCATGTGGAGGCGTGGAACGAGCGGCTGGGCGGACTGGCCGACGGCGTCGCGCCGGTGGAGCCCTCGCCCTGGGTCTGGCCCAAGGTCGAGGCGGGACTGACGCCGCCGACGGCGGCCAATGACAACGGCGTCGTCTTCTGGCGCCGCTGGGCCATCGGTTCGACAGGTTTGCTGGCGGCCAGTCTGGCGGCGGTGATCGTGCTGCTCGCCCAGCCCGCTCCCGCGCCGGTCACTGCGCCGGCTCCGGCGCCGGCGATCATCAAGGTCGCGACCCTGACGCTGGAAAGCGGCGCGGCGGCGATGACCCTGGCTTATGACGCGGGGACGGGGGAACTGTACCTCGCGCCCACGGACAAGATGGCCGGCGACACCCGGGTGCCGCACCTTTGGCTGGTCATGCCCGAGGGCGGGGTCCAGCTGGTCGGCGCCATCGACGGCTCTTCCACCTCGAGACACAGCCTCGGTCAGGCCCTGTTCGGCCCGGCGGGGCAGGCGAACGCCGTCGCCGTGTCGATGGAAGCCCCCGGCCATACGCCGGCGCCGAACCAGCCCGACGGACCGGTCGTCGCCTCAGGCGAACTGCAGCGGCTCTGACCTGCATCCGGAGGCGATCCTCCGCCGTAGTTTCCCTGACGGGTACGTAGCGGTTTCGCGCAAGCGCGCCGCACGGTCCTGACAGCCCGCGGGCCCGTCGGCGGGGAGGCCGTCCAGCCCTTCCAACTACGGTCTCCCCGCTACCTTTTCGCCGATTGTCAGCATATTCCGGCGCTCCGGACCGTTGATTTCGCAACAAATTTTGTCATCGGCAGCGTCATCAGCCCGCCTGAGCAAGCCGCCCCGCCAGACTGATCTCCGACACGATTTCGGAGATTTCCATGAGCGACGATCACAGCGCCCGGTTGGCCCTGCCGTATCTGGCCGCCGGCCAGATGCAGAAGCACGTCACCCTCAATGAGGCCCTGACCCGGCTGGACGCCCTGGTCCAGACCGCCGTGGTCAGCCGCACGACGGCGGCCCAGCCGGGCGCGCCTGCTGACGGGGCCTTGTGGATCCTGCCGGCGGGGGCGAGCGGAGCGGACTGGAGCACCCGGTCCGAAGGCGCGCTGGTGCGGGCGGAGGGCGGCGGCTGGACCCTGGTCGAGGCCGTCGACGGCCTGATCGCCCTGGTGCTGGACGCCGGGGAACTGGTGGTGCGGCAGGGCGGGGCCTGGCTGGCGCTGGGCGCGCGGCTGGGGGTGGCGCAGGCGCTGACCCGGCTGGGGATCGGAACGACGGCGGACGCCGGCAATCCCTTCGCCGCCCGGCTCAATACCGCCCTGTGGACAGCGCTCGAAGCCGGGTCGGGCGGCACGGGCGACCTGCGATTGACGCTGAACAAGGAAACGCCGGGCGATGTCCTGTCGTTGCTGTTCCAGAGCGGCTGGGGCGGGCGGGCGGAGCTGGGACTGGTCGGGGACGACGACCTGAGGCTCAAGGTCAGTCCTGACGGCGGCGGCTGGCATGACGCCTTCGCCGTCGATCGCGCCACGGGCCGGACCACATTCGCACTGGGCGCGGGCCGCCGGGCGGTGACGGTCTTCACCGCTGACGGAAGCTATTCCGTTCCGGCCTGGGCGCGCGGCGTCGAGGCCGTGTTGGTCGGAGGCGGCGGTGGCGGCGGCGCGGGGGCCTT
>CALRJO020000040.1:0-25280 GCA_943367565.1 Brevundimonas vancanneytii | reverse complement strand
GGGCCGAGGCGAACGCCGGGGTCGACGGCTCGGCGTCGGCCGACCGCAACGGCGTCTCGACCTCGGCCGGCGTCGTTGCCGGCGCGCGCGCAGGCCGAGACGACTGATCCCCGCCTGATCGCTGATCGAGGAACCCCGCCGGTTTCGACCGGCGGGGTTTGTGGTGGAGGGCACAAGAGCGCCAGTAGAGGACATCGACGCCTCAGCGTGAAGCGGACGTTCCCGTCACTGTGCGCCCTCACTTGCTCGGAGATCGCGCCCACCGATCGGGATGCAGCGCTGGACGGTGGCTTGCCCGGCCTGCTCCGTACGCGCGACCAGGCTCAAGGCCTCGCCGCCCGGACCATAGGTGGCGAGCCACTGACAGCCGGTCTGCAGGTCGGTGAGTATGAACAGGTTCGGCTCGGCCGTCGGCGTTTTGGTGAAGGTCGCTCCGAGTGCGGCGGTCCGCAGAGCACCGACCGGATCGTCAATCGCCCCCTGGATTTCGGATGCACGTGCATTCAGCCCTTCAGCGGTCGTGCGTGCCGCCTCTGCCGTCTCCTCGATCTCGCGAAGAGCCGAGGTATCGATGGGGTCGCAAGCGGCGAGAGCCACCCCGGCCGATAGGGCCGCCAGGGCGGTCTTGATCTTGAGAGTCATCGCAAGCGTCCTTTCAGATCAATCGAAGCCGTCATTGCGAACCGACAACCCAGGCCGTGGCCCGGTGCGTTTGGCATCCAACATGCCGGCCTTCTTGCGGCTCATTCAGTCAAAGATGTCGAAGATGCTGTCACGCTTCTTGCGCTTGTATTGATCGTCGTGGTCGCGAGCGTAGCGGCGGGGTTCCTCATATCGAGGAGGCTGGGTCGGCATCGACGTTGACGAATGACCGGCGGCACCCCCTTGTAAGGCCAAGAGGTTTTCGAGTTCGCCGCGGTCGAGCCAGACCCCGCGACACGTGGGGCACATGTCGAACTCCACGCCATTGCGGGAGACCGTATTCATGGAGGCGTTGTCGTTCGGGCAGAGCAGAAGCGGCATGTCGTGTCTCCGGAATGAAGGCTGGCGATCAGCGACGCTGGCCGAGGAAGACCAGCAGGAACTGGAACAGATTGATGAAGTCGAGGTAGAGGCTCAGCGCGCCGAAGCTAGTGGCCGCGCCCATCGCTGCCTGATCGCCACCGAGCTGGTGGTAGGTCAGCTTCAGCCGCTGGGTGTCGTGCGCGGTCAGGCCCGCGAAAATCAGGACGCCGATCCCGCTGATGGCGAGCATGAGCAGTAACGACTGCAGGAAGATATTGACCACACCAGCGATGAGCAGGCCGATCACGCCCATGATCAGGAAGGTGCCGATTCCGCTCAGGTCGCGCTTGGTGGTGTAGCCGTAGAGGCTGAGCGCACCGAAGGCGGCGGCGGTGACCAGAAAGGTCGAGGCCAGGCTCTGGCCCGTATAGCGCAGCGCCACTGCGCCGAGCGAGGCCCCGATCAAGGCCACGACCGACCAGTAGAGCAGGCTCGCCATACGGGGCGACGCGCTGCGGACGAGGAAGGCGGAGCCGAGCAAGAGCACGAGCGGGGCGAACGCCAGTACCATGCCCACGGGCGTGTAGCCGGTCAGGTGCCCGTCGGCGACGACGAACAGGGCGTCGCGAACCGGAGCCACGGACGCGGTCGCCCAAGCCAGACCGGCGGAAACCACCAGGCCCAGGCCCATCTTGTTGTAGACACCGAGCATGAAGGCCCGCAGGCCGGTCGTCGACCGCCATATCGGGTCGGACCGAGGGGCGATCGCGCAGGGTGGTGTTGAACTCGCTCATAGGGAGAGGTTTCCTGGCTCGGAAGGATACGGCAAAGGGGACGGACGCCGCCGCCGGGATCAGCGGGGTCTTCGGCCGGACCGGGCCAGGCGTACCGCCCTGACCAGCGTCGAGAAGGCCGTCATCAGGCCTAGGGCCACGATCGTGCTGTATCGCCTGATCCGACGTGTCGAACGGGTCGTCATCGTGCCTCTCCTCTTTGCAAAGGTGAGCTCGGTGCCGGGATTGGCGGTGTTTGAAGGAAGGGACCCCGGCATCGAGCGCACTCGATGCGGTCCGACATCACGATCACGATGATCGTCAGAGGGGCCCGGGCCGCATGACGACCTTGGGGCACCACGGGCCGGACCACCAATGAGTTTCGTTGATGCCCGCGATAACGGCTGCCAATGCATGCTGCTAAGTCGTCCGGAGCTCGCCGGTGGAGATGTCGAACCGCCAGGCCGTCAGCGCAAGATGACCCGCCGTCTCGCCATCCCGGATCCAGGGGAAGGTCCGCAGATTACTGAGCGAAAGAGCGAGGACCGCGTCCTCGACCGCCATTTCCAGGGCCTCCCCCGAATCCGGCTCGGGCATTGGCCACATCACCGGTTCGGCGATGTCCATCCAGGGATCGAGGAAGTCCCGGGCGTTGCGAAGCGGCCCGTGGATCAGGGCGTGAACCCCGTCACATTTGGCGTGCCCCAGCACGACGATGCGACGGACCTTCAGGATCTTGACTGCATACTCCAGCGCCGCGCTCGTCCCGTGACAGCCGCCATCGGGGGCATAGGGTGGAACCAGGCCCGCGACATTGCGGATGACAAACAGGTCGCCCGGCGCAGCGTCGAAGATGGTTTGAGGATCGATCCTGGCGTCGGAACAGGCGATCACGCCGTGGCTGGCTGCTGACGTCTTCGCGCGAGTTGGGCATAACGCTGCGCCTGGGCGGGCCACACTGCGGTGCGGAACCGGTGATAGCCCGCGATCAGCGGGTCGTTTGAACGGACCGTCATCACGCAGCCGTTCAGACACGGATGTCGAAGGTATGCCGACTGGGTCGGCGGATCCCGGCGTCATCGTTGATAGCCCGCGGCGGATCGACGGGACGATCGGTGGGCGTGCTTTGATGCGCCGCCACCCGACCGGTCATCTGGGAGAGCTGGAGAGCCCAGGCGTGTGCGGCAGGATTGATTGATGGTCCGACTTTCATCGTCGATCTCCTTCGCCGGGTATCAGGTCGAAGGGCACCGGATCGACGCCGAGGAGCGTGCAAAGTCGCAGGATCACGGCGCGCTCCTCGGCGTCGAAACCACCGTCGGCTTCGGCAACCGAACAGGCCGTTTCGATCAGCAGGCGAGAGGGGCCGGGCTGACCTCGCAGCCGCGCGATGGCGACCTCCGCCGTCGCCTCTCCATCGTCGAGATCGCGCTCGAACCGCAGGTTCAGCGCGTCGAACAGGACCAGCACGTCGTCGGTGCCGAAGAACGCGATAGTGGGTGAGTTACGCATACGGTCGAGCATCCGCGTGCGCTCGTCGGGGGTGACCCAGCCGTCGGCTTGGGAAACCATGGCGCAGGCGGCGACAACCGCGTCCATCTGGACGATATTGCCGGGCGTCCAGACATCGTTTTGGTCAATCGCGGGACGTTTTCGTAGCAATCTGTTTGATTGGGGCATGGGGCCTCGCGCTGCACCGCCGGCTGTCCGGCGATCGGCTGTGGGTTGGAGCGATCGGGCCGGCGACCGGGGAAGCCGCCGACCCCACGGGCCGCTAGCGCGACGCGGACGGCATCTGGCGACCGTCGAAGACGGCGAGCCGGTCCTTGATGGCCAGCTTCTTCTTCTTGATGCCTGCAACGGTGCGATCGTCGGGACGCGGTCGCGCCCGCTCGTCCCTCAGCGCCATTTCCAGCAGGTCATGAAACCCCCGTAGCCGGCGCGCCAACACGATAGACATAGAGCCACTCCTTCTCTGAAGGGGAGCGCTCGACGCCGAAGCCGTCGGTTCGATGGGGATTAACAGCCGGACCCCGTCATCGAGCGCACCCGATGCGGTCCGACATCACGATCGCCATCGATCGTCAGAGGGGCCCGGGCCGCACAGACACGCTGCGTGATTGAGGCCAAACACGCCAATAAGAAATGCTTATGCGGTGAATGACACAGTATTATGGGCGTCTCTCAAAGATCTCAGGACAGACGTCAACAGACTGTCTTCGAAGGCGCACCAGAGAGAGAGCGCGCCCGTGCGAAGACAGTCACTGGATGAGCCATCGCAAAAGCTTTCTAGGCGATATCAAACGTTAAAGCAGGTCTTGACGCGACGAGACTCTGCCTTCATTAGCGCAGCCTCCACGGGTCCGGGCCCCTCTGGTGGCCGAGGCGTCGGCTGCGATGTCGGATCCCCGCATGGATGGCGCAACGCAGCGCTTTTTTCATTACTCGGGGGTGCGGGATGTTTGAGTCCCTTCCATTTCTTGCTGCGACCTATGTCGGCCAGCCGGTCTGGCTGTGGATCGCCTTCCTGGCCTTCATCGCTTTTCTGCTGTGGATCGACCTCGGGGTCGTGAACAACAAGGACGGGGTCGTCTCGGCCAAGAAGTCAGCAGCGATGTGGGCGTCCTTCGCTTCGATGGCCATCGCGTTCGGGGCCTATGTCTATTTCGTGTATGAGCCGGATCCGCGCTACTACATGAGCCCTGACAATCTCAATCAGCAGGCCGTGCTTCAATACTTTACGGGCTATCTGCTCGAAACGGCGCTGGCGTTCGACAACATATTCGTCATCGGGATGATCTTCACCTTCTTCGCGGTGCCACGCCAGTATCAGCACCGCGTGCTGTTCTGGGGCATCATGGGTGCGATCGTCTTCCGGGCGATCTTCATCTCGCTCGGCGCGGCGATCGTGAATGAGTTCACTTGGGTGCTCTTCATCTTCGCCGCCTTCCTGATCTTCACCGGCTGGAAGATGATCTTCGGCGGCGATCATGAGATGGATCTCAATCAGAACCCCGTCCTGAAATTCCTCAGGAAGCGGATGCGGATCACCGACACCATCGACAACCACAACTTCTTCGTCAGAAAGCCCGATCCCAAGGGTACCGGTCGGCTGGTCCTTTTCGCGACCCCGCTGTTCCTGGCGCTCGTCATGGTCGAGGTGGTCGACGTCATCTTCGCGGTCGATTCCGTGCCGGCGATCTTCGCAGTCACGAAAGACCCCTTCATCGTCTACACCTCCAACATCTTCGCGATCCTGGGCCTGCGATCGATGTATTTCATGCTCGCCGAAGCCGTCGCCCGCTTCAAGTATCTGAAGTACGGACTGTCGATGGTGCTGGTGCTGATCGGGGTCAAGATCATCTGGAACTTCGGCCTCTACAAGGCTTGGCAGGACATGACGGGCGAGGCGCTTGTGCCCTATCTCGAGCCGCAGTGGTCCCTGATCGCGACCCTCGGCCTGATCGGCGGCTCGATGCTCTATTCGTGGATCAAGACCCGCGACGCCAGAGATCGACCGGAACATCCGGCCCATTGAGGTCCCCTGTCGGGGCCTGGATCGTCCGGGCCCCGATGGACCGGCGTCACGACGACGACGGGCCGCGCTCCAGGGCGCGAAGAACCTCTTGGGCTAACAACCCGGCGGGTCCGCCCATGCCTCGCGTGGACACCAGGGCGATCTCGCTATCGCTGAGCGGCGGCAGGGGGTCGCCAAGAACGGTCAGGTCGCGCGGGGCCATGGCAGCTGGCAGGACTCCCACGCCAAGGCCGGCCCGTAGCGCCGCCATCTGGCCCGCGAAGCTGGGTGAGGTGAAGCAGGCGCGGAAGGCGAGGCCTGCCGCTTCCAGCGCGCCAAGCGCCCGCTTGCGATAGATGTCTGGGGCCGGAGCGACGATCAGCGGCAGAGGGGACGTCTCCAGGATTGACGGGTCCAGTGCCACCCAGACCAGTGGCTCGCTCCAGACCCGAACGCCCAGCTCAGGTCCGACTGGCTCTCGTTTGATGAGGGCGAGATCGAGCTGCCCGCGCGACATCTGATCGAGCAGATTGGCGGTGTAGTCGCACTTCACGGACAGCTTGATGCGGGGATGGCTGCGCGCGAAAGCGCCGAGGATGCCCGGCAGATGCATGGTCGCGATGTCCTCTGGCGCGCCGAAACGCACTTCGCCCTCCAGGTCGCCCTCGCCCAGCGTGGAGACGATCTCGTCGTTAAGCCGCAACAGCCGGCGCGCCTGAGGCAGCAGGCCGGCCCCTTCCGTGGTCACGGCGACGCCCTTGCCCGCTCGGTCCAGAAGCGGGGACCGCAACTGGTCCTCCAGTCTGCGGATCTGCAGACTGACGGCGGGCTGGGTTCGCCCCAACAGGGCAGCCGCCCGTGTGAAGCTTCCCGTTTCCACGACGGTCACGAACGCGCGCAGCAGGTCGAGCTCAAGGTTGACCAGGCGCGATGTCACGTCATTAGCATCCGTTATGAGGAATATCAGACTAATAAACTGGATTGGATGGATCGTCGAGGCCAGAGGAAGCGGCCGCCGATGGACCCCGCCGAATGCCCGACCTTTCCGCCAGCCTCGCCTTGCTCACCTCGCCCGCGATCCTGTTCTTCTTCCTGGGCGCAGCCGCCGCCTTCGCCCGGTCCGATCTGTCCATTCCGGAACCGATCGCCAAAGCGCTGTCGCTCTATCTGATGCTCTGCATTGGTTTCAAAGGCGGGGTGGAAGCACGTGCGGCGGGGCTAGACGGCGACTTCCTGACGGCGGCCGCGCTGGGCATCGGTCTCAGTGCCCTGATGCCGCTGGTGGCGCTGGTATTGCTGCGGAGGCTGCCGCGACTGGACCGAGCAACCGCCTGCGCCCTGGCCGCCACCTACGGCTCGGTCTCGGTCGTGACCTTCGCAGCGGGACAGGATCACCTCGCGTCGGTCGGCCTGGCACCCGGTGGATACATGGCCGCGGTGCTGGCCCTGATGGAGACGCCCGCCATCCTGACCGCCCTGTTGCTGCTGAACGGTGCCGGCCGAGGCGAGCCGGGGCAACGCCGCACGGTCCTGAGGGAGGTCTTCGTCGGCGCCGCGACGGTCATGCTGCTGGGCAGCTTCGGGGTCGGTCTGATCTCTGGTGCGCCCGGCCTGGCCCGGCTCGACCTGTTCGTCGGACCGCTGTTCCAGGGAGCTCTGTGCTTCTTCCTGCTGGATATCGGACTGATCGCTGCCCGCAGGCTGATGGAGGGTGGGAGAAAGCTCAGCCCAGGAATCGTCGCCTTTGCCCTGGGCTTTCCACTCGTGTCGGCCGCCCTCGCCCTCGGGCTCTCGCGCCTGGCGGGTCTAGACGCGGGCGACGCCGCCTTGCTGACTATCCTGGCGGGATCGGCGTCCTATATCGCAGTTCCGGCCGCCATGCGCGTAGCCGCGCCGCAGGCGGACGCGGGCGTGTTCGTCACCGCCTCCCTGGCGATCACCTTCCCGTTCAATCTCACTGTCGGCATCGCACTCTATACCGCCGCCGCGCTCTGGCTTTGGTAATCGCGAAGGCGGTTTGAGTCTCGGGGCTGCGAGCCCATGGAGCCAGCCTCAGAAGTTGACCGTCAAACCGACGAACGGCGCATGACCGACGCGGTCTTCGGCCCCGTCGCGGATGTCCTGCTGGCGAAGGTAGCCCAGACTCACGTCATAGCGGCCGTAACTCCGTTCGAAGCCGACAAAGGTTCTCAGGCCCGTCACGCCCTTCTGCCCGCCAGGCTCGGTGTTGCGAAGCGTGACGGCGACCTCGGCGTCCCCGGTGAGCGCCCATCCGTCCTCGCTGTCTGTCAGGGGAATCGTTGTCCCCACACGCTGTCGCAGCCTCACGCCCGTCTGAGGATCGACATCGACGAAACGTTGCTCTAGCCGCGTGCGGAACTCCAGCGGACCCCAATCGTAGCCGACCTGTTGCAGCAGCCGCACCTCCCGCTCGTCGGGACCGTTCCAGCGCTGCTCGACACCCACGCTCCATTGGCGGCCCGCGCCATCCTCCCGGTTCAGCCAGAGGCGCGCGAAGTAGGTGTCCTTCCGCGGATCCTGGCGCAGTCGCTGGGCCGTCTCCAGCTCGACGGACGTCCGATCGTCGATCTGCTTGACGAACGCCGGGTTGAACCAGAGCTCGCCGTCCTCGTCCTGGGCGACGGCGGGAGCCGCCGCGGCCATAAGGCTGCCGATGGCAAGCAGGGTGACCTTGAGCGCATGCATCGTGATGTCCTGAAGAATCGAACAGCGGAGATTCGAAGAGACCGCCGTCGCTGGGAAGCGGTGGGGCCGGAGGGGTTTTCCCTCCGGCCCCTGACCTTAGAAGCGGTAGCTGACGCCCGCGCTGATGACCCACGGATCGAGAGCGTGCTCGGTCTGCAGGGCCGTGGTCGCGCCCGCCCGGAAGGTGGCGGTCGTGTCGACGAAGTAGCGTTTGGCGTCGACGCTGAAGCCGAGGCCCTGGTCGTTCAGAGGCATATCGAATCCGGCCTGCAGGACGAAGCCGAACTCGTCGGACAGGCCGACATCGGTCGCGCCCAGAGCGGCGGCGTCGGAACCCACCTCTTCGTTGAAGATGAAGAAGTGCGTCACGCCGGCGCCAACGTAGGGCTTGAAGCCGCCGTCCATGGCCCAGTGATATTTGGCCGTGACCGTCGCGGGCAGGATGATCGCGTCGTCGATCAGGGCGGCCCCTGCCAAGGCTCCTTCGCCCTCGACGTCATGCGGGGTGACGCAGCAGATGGTCTCGAGCGAAAAGGACGGATTGACGAAGTATTCGATCGCCACGGTAGGCACATAGGAGTTGGACGCGCTCACCTGCGAGCCGCCCGGCAGACCGATCGTGTCGGTGCGAACCTCGGTGATCTCGCCGTCCGGCAGCACCGCCGTGACGAACCCTTTTACCTGAAAGCGGCCGTTGGGGTCCTGGGCGGCGGCGGGAGCGGCAGAAACGAGAGCAAGCGCGGCGACGGCGGCGCCGACGGTGAACGACTTCATGGTGTCTCCGAAAAGGGAAGGGCAAAAGGAAGGGACCGGCCGCGCCAGGGACGCGCGGCCAGTCGAACGCGCCGTTAGTTCGGTGCGTAGGGGAGCGAGGAGTGATGGAGGACGATGCGCAGGCCGCCGTTGGGGTCGCGCACCCAGCCCCAGGTCTTGTCGACGGTGGTCACCTGTCCGTCGCTGTTGGTCAGCATGACGTTGCCGATCGAGATGGCGGTCGTGCCGTTGATGACGATGGCGGCGTTGTCGATCTCATACGAGCGCCAGCCTTTGAGCGCGAAGCCCGTGTCGCCGGCGAAGCGGCTGTTGCCGCCAACGAAGTAGGCCAGAGCACCTTCGCGGGTGGTGCGGAAGGTGGTGTCGCCCGAGGCGAGGGTCGGCTTGAAGGCCACCGGACCCAGATTGTAGCCGTAGGCGGCGTCCAGGACCTGGCCGGCGAGTCGGGCGGCGGCGGCCTGGCCGTTCGCCTTGTATTCGGTGGCGATGGCGACGAGGGCGTCGCCCCAGGCCCGCTGGGCGGCCTCGACCTCGGCCACGGTGATCGGTGCGGCGGCGGGCGCTATACTGCCGAGGTTGGCGACGGCGTAGGAGTCCGTCGAGGGAGCCGCGGGGGAAGCTGCCGGTTGAGCGAAGGCGGAGCCGGCCGCCAGAAGCGCGGCCATAGCGGTCAGGGTGAAGGTCTTGCGCATCGGAACGTCCTTTTAAGGGGCCGCGAGTGGCGGCGACGGACGGAAGATGTCGACAGCCACGCTTGCGCACATCAGCCTGTCGGCAGGCCAGACGACCTATGCCATTCGGCATACGACGGACCCTCGGTTCTGAGTTAGAACGACGGCCTGCCTCCGGAGATCTTCTCGCTTGTCCAACGACGTCGTCCCGCCCGCCCTGGACCTCCGGTCACTGTTCCGCGACTCGGAGGCGCGCGCGGCCCGTCTCAAGCTTCTGATCGAGGTCAGCCGTGATCTCGCCGCTGCCGACGGCGGTCGTCTCGACGATGCCGTCGGCATCGCTGCGCAGCGGGCGGCCTTGTTCGCGGGGTACCGGGTCGGTGCCGTTCACGCGACGCTGGAGCCCTCAGGAGACGACGCGTTCGTGGTCCCCCTGACCGCGCTGGCCGAGCGCGGTCGTCCAGGCGTCAGTCTCGTGTTCTCCACGCCGATGAACCCGAACGCCGTCTCCACCCAGGAGGACGCCGACGCATTGCGCCTGATGGTCGAGATGATCGAGGCGCGACTGACGGTGGATCTGCAACGACGCAAGGAAGCTGAGTTGCTTGGTCGTCTCGAACGGCGCGAGAAGGAGCTGGAACAGGTCCTCGCTCGCGTGGTCAGCGCCCAGGAGGGCGAGCGGGCCGCGATATCCGCGGACCTTCATGACGGCGTGGCGCAGCAGGTCGCCGCCCTGCATCGGCGGCTGGAACTCGTCCATCTGGATCTAGCTCCGCACGACCGCCGCGTCGCCGAAGAGGTGCAGGCCCTGATCGGCGTCGCGCGCAAGGCGGTGGCGGATCTGCGCGGCGTCATCGCCGGTCTGCGTCCGCTCAGCCTCGACGATCTCGGTGTCGTGGCGGCGCTCCGGGAGGAGGCGCGTCGGCTCGAGGTGGCCGGGCACAGGGTCGAGGTCTCCGACCGGACCGGCGGGCGACTGCCAGCCTGGCTGGAGACCCTTCTCTTTCGAGTGGGACAGGAAGCCTTCAACAACATCGCCAAGCATGCCACGGGCGCGACGGTGGCGCTCGATCTTGCCATCGCGCGCGACCAAGGCACCATCGTTCTGACCGTGGAGAACGTCGGCGGCCTCATCACGGAGGCCGAAGGAAAAGACGGGACGCGTTTCGGACTGGAGATGATGAGGGAGCGCTTGCTCGCCGTCGCCGGCGCGCTGGAAGCCGGTCCGATCCCGAAAGGGTTTCGCATCCGAGCGGTCGTTCCCTTGGCCGGCGTCTGAGATGCGGGTTCTGATCGCCGATGACCACGAACTGACCCGCGCCGGACTCCGCGCCGTGATCGATCGCGAGCCGGACCTCCAGGTCGTCGCAGAAGCGATGACCGGCGAGGCGGCGGTGGAGCGATGCATCGCGGGCGACGTCGATGTTGCGGTCCTAGACATCCGGTTCGGACCGGGCATGACAGGACTGGAGGCCGCGCGGCTGATCCTGACGAGTTCCGGCACGCGCGTGCTGTTGCTGACCCTGCACGATACCGCCGAATATGTCCGAAGCGCCCTCTCTGTCGGCGTGACCGGCTATGTGCTCAAGGACGCCGGGCGCGAGGAGCTGCTGCACGCTCTCCGCGCTGTCGGCGAGGGGCGCACCGCCCTGCCTAGCGACCTTCTTCGGCTGGCTGTGACACCGACGGTCGGGCCGGCCGAAAGCGATCTGGCGCGATTGACCCGGCGCGAACGGGAGGTGCTGGCTCTGATCCGGGGCGGCCTGACCAACAAGGCGATCGCGCGCGAGCTCGGCATCAGTCCAGGGACGGTCAAGGCTCACGTCGAAAAGGTGATCGCGAAGCTCGGCGTCAGTGACCGCACTCAGGCCGCCGTCTTCGCCGCGCGGGCCCTGCCATGATGAGTGCCGACCCGTGGTCGCGCATGACCCGCGCCTGGGCCGATCTTGGACTCGGTCCCAAGGGCTTGATCGTCGTCGCCCTGCCTCTGGCGATCCTATTGTCCGGGATCGGTGCCCTGCACCTGTCGGGCCGAGCCGAGGCCGAGGCCGAGGCGCGGGTGCGGCTGACCTTCGCCATTCAGCGCGACATTCACGAAGTCCACGCCCTGCTGGCCGAAGCGGCGAGCGGCGTGCGCGGCTATCGGTTGACCGGTCGCCGCGCCTTCCTGGAGCCCTATATCAAGGCTGAGGCTCTGCTCCCGACCACACTCGATCGACTCCGCCGAGCCGCCCGCGATCCCGAGATCCGCCGTCGGCTCGCGCGGGTCGATGGGCTCGTCGTCCAGAAGCGCGATGGGCTCGCCCAGCTCGCGGCCATGCCGGGCGCGGGGACGGCCACTGGGGTGGAGGCGCCCGCTGTCACCCGCGCTCTGATCGCGAACAAGACCGTGCTCGACGCCCTGCGCGCGGAGATCGAAGCCATGCAGCGGCGCGAGGTTCAACTTCTCGCCGAGCGGCAGGCGCGAGCCGACGCAGAACGCCGACGGACCTGGACGCTGACGGCGGTCATGGCCGGCGTCGGACTTCTCGGGGGGCTTGCGGCCGCACAGCTGCTGTTCACCGGCATCGTTCGCCGCGTGCGGAGCCTGGAGCAGGATGCCGAGCGTCTCGAGCAGGGCGAGCCGCTGAGCCTCGCCGACGAGGCCCAGGACGAGATCGGCCGCTTGGCGCGGCGCCTCGTGCAAGCCAGTGACCTGCTGCGCTCGCGGGAGGCGGCCCTGCGCGAGGGCGAGGAGCGCTACCGCCGGGTGATCGAAGGGGTGCGCGACTACGGCATCTTCGCCTTGGACCTCGACGGTCGGGTCGTTACCTGGAACACCGGCGCGGAACGGATCAAGGGGTGGACGGCCGATGAGATCCTCGGCAAGCACTTCTCGACCTTCTATCCCGCCGAGGCCCGTGACGAGACGCCGGCGCGACTGCTGGAAGCCGCCAGGCGCGACGGCCGCGTCGAGGACGAAGGCTTGCGCGTTCGCCGCGACGGCGGGCGTTTCTGGGCCAATGTCGTCATCACCGCCCTGCGCGACGAGGACGATACGCTGACCGGCTTTTCCAAGGTCACGCGCGACGTCACCGAACGGCGCCGGGCCGAAGAAGCCCTCGGTCACGCCCGGGCAGAGGCGGAGCGGGCCAGCCGCGCCAAGAGCGACTTCCTGTCGCGTATGAGCCACGAGCTGCGCACGCCCCTGACCGCCATCTTGGGGTTCAACCAGCTCCTCGGCATGGACGGCGAGACCCTGACCGACGACCACCGCCACGCCGTGGATCAGATCGCCAAGGCGGGCGGGCACCTGCTGACCATGATCGACGAGGTGCTGGACATCGCGCGGATCGAGGCCGGGGGCCATGCGCTGGCGCTGGAAGCGCTGGACCCGACACCCCTGTTGGCGGACGTGCGCAACCTGATCGCGCCCCAGGCCCACGCGGCCGGGGTTGAGGTGCGGATCGAGAACGATACCAAGGTCGACGTCATGGGCGACCGACGCGCAATGGTCCAGATCCTGCTCAACCTGCTCTCCAATGCGATCAAGTACGGGCCCGATGGGGGCACGGTAACAGTCAGTCTGGTGGAGACGTCCGATCGCGTTCGGATCGAGGTCATGGACGAAGGGCCGGGGGTGCCCGCCGAACTGGTCGAGCGACTGTTCGTCCCGTTCGACCGGTTGGACGCCGAACGCTGGAGCGGCACCCCGGGATCGGGGCTCGGCCTAGCTCTCTCACGCGGCCTGGCCCAGGCGCAGGGCGGCGACGTCGCCTATCGACCGAGGGACGATCGGCAGGGCGCGGTCTTCGCGCTTGAACTGCCCCCGTCGCCGACGGGCAAGGGGAACACTTGAATGAAGATCGCACCAGACGATGGAGGCCTGAAGGCCGCCCGCATTCTGGCTGTCGACGACGAGGCGGCGAACCTCAGCCTTGTCGAGCGCGCCTTTCGGCGGGAGGGCTTCCAGCAGATCGCCACATTCCTGGATGCCCGGGACGCGCTGTCGGATTTCGCGGCCCGCCCGCCGGATCTCGTTCTGCTGGACCTGATGATGCCCGGCGTCGACGGGTACGAACTGCTGGAGAGCTTTCGTCGCCTGACCTCGGAGGCGGACTATCTGCCCATCCTCGTGCTCACCGCGGATTCGACGATGAATGCAAGGCTACGCGCGCTTTCGCTCGGGGCGAACGACGTCTTGCTCAAGCCCTACGACCTGGCTGAGCTCCTGATGCGAAGCTGGGTTCTGCTGGACACCAGACGTCGGTTCAGAGCCGTGACTTTTCTATGAGGGGAATGCTGGGCAATCAGTTTTCAAGCCGAGCGGATTGGTCGGAGGCTAAGCCTCGCGCCGAAAAGCGGACATTCCCAACCGCCCATTTGAGTCAGGTGCGGACCTTGGCCGTCAGCACGCTGAGATGTCTGCTCGTGACTCTTGGCGGACGTTCAGCGCGTCGGCTATCGGGCCGGCACAGGTACCCAATGCATCCGAAGCTGGCGCGGAAGAGCAACTGCAGGAGTAGAATGCCGACGCTGGGGAGGCGACCTCAACGGAGGTAGGCCATGCGCCAGCCGATTTCTTCATCAAACCCAAGCGCCCGTGGAACGCCGGCCGACTGGCCCGAAGGCGCCGCCTTTAGCACGGCGTCTCTGGCCACCACCGCCTTGCGGGTTAGAACCGCGACCCGTCCGGCCGCCGTTTGTGATCAGACCCGCCAGCCCGAGAATGCCGGGCTCAAGAGACGCAATGACCGCCTCGATCGCGGCGGGCCAGGTGATGATGAGCGGAAGAAGGAGCGGGGCGGCCGCAAGCGCCAGGGTGACCCCTGCGCAGGTCAAGAGCGGCCCTCGGCCGCCGAGGCTGCGTCTCACCTCTAGCATCACCAGGCTGTCGCGCTTCATGGCGATCATCGCCCGGGACGGCGCCTCTCAGACGGCCGCCATGTCCGCAAGCGGCTTGCCGTAGGTAGCCTCGATGATTCTGGACCCATCGTCTTCTTGGGAGAGATGCTTCAGACCCGTGGCCGTTCCCGTCGCGGCGCTCGAAAGCCGCTTGATTCTGCCGACGAGACGCTCGAACTGGGGGTTGATCTGGGTGCGGTCAAATCGGTGCCCAGCTCGGCGCGCCGCGCTCGCTCGCCGGCCTGCGCCAACGCCTGGGCCGGAGCGGCCGCCGCGCCGGGATGCCGGCGATCCTGCGCATCTACGTTCGTGAGCGTCATCTTGGGCAAGCGGTCGACCCTCTAGATCGGCTTCGCGCCGAGACGGTCCGCGCCGTCGCCGCGGTGCGGCTTCTGCTGCTCCGGTACCTTGAGGCGCCTGGGCATGAGCCGTCGCTCGTAACCGTCGTCCTTCACCAGCTTTTGTCTCTGATCGCCGAGAGCGGCGGGGCGCGGCCCGACGTTGCCTATGGCTGACTATGCCGCAGCGCGCGCATTCCCCAGCGCCAGTGCGTTGAATGGTCCGAGCTTGGATAAGGAGCTCCGAACCCTGGCTGACGCCGGCGCCTATGCGGACCTTCTGTCCAGAGCGGTTCGGGGACGGCGCAACATTCTCATCTCAGGCGGCACCTCCACCGGCAAGACGACGTTCCTGAACGCTCTGATCAGGGAAATCCCACAAAGCGAGAGGCTGATCTTTATCGAGGACACGCCGGAACTCGTCCTGCACCACCCTAACGCCCTTGGTCTCCTGGCCGCTCGCAGCCCGCTGGGCGAAGCGACGGCTTCGTCCGAAGACTTGCTGAACGCCTCGCTCCGTATGCGGCCGGACAGGATCATTTTGGGAGAGCTGCGAGGACCTGAGGCCTATTCTTTCTTGAGGGCCGTAAACACAGGTCATCCCGGTTCAATGACCACGGTGCATGCAGACAGTCCCGAGCGCGCTATCGAACAGATCGCCCTTCTTATCCTCCAGGGCGGCACGAGGCTGCGGCGTGACGACATCATCCACTACATTCGATCGACGATAGACGTCTTCGTGCAGTTGGGTCGCACGGCCGGCAGGCGGACTGTCTCAGCTATCCAGCTTGGGTCGATTTCAAAGTGACCGCCCTGAACTTGGCATCTCGCGCCGCTAACTTCATTCATTTTGGGGTTTAACATGTTCCATTTCGGACTTCCGAAACGAATCTCGAAGTGCATAGGCTCACGTTCCATCTGTTTGATCGAAGACGCCCGTGACAACACCAGTCATAGTTTGGTCCGGAGCTCCGGGATGCCGAACGGTCGGGGCCGGGCGCACGCGATGCAACATCAAGGCTTAGGGAGGGCGCCATGCCCACAAAAACTGTCAGCGAGCAGAAGGCGGCCTGGATTGGACTGGCTTGGGTCACTGGGTCTGTCCTGGCGGCCTATGTCGTCGCCTTTGCCGTTCTAGCTTGGGGTTTCACCACCCAGAAGGCCTTGGTCGACTGGCTGGGCCCTTGGTCCTTGCTAGGCGTTCTCTTTGCTCTTTTAGCCCCGTGGCTGGTCTGGTCGTTTCAGGTCACTCGATGGCGCATTTGGGCTTATCGCCGGGTGTCGAACATCGAGTCGCTCAAGGTTGAGGCCGCCGCCTTGTCAGTGATCTGGCCCAGCGGCCACTTCTTCGAACGAACTGAGTTCCGAAGCGCCAGTCAGAAGCGAGAGTTAGAACGCCTCGAACAGTCTCACGGCCGGGCGTGATCGGCGATTGCCGCCGTTGGGGTTAGCATTCGCTGAAGCCGCCGGTTTTGGTCCGTTGGGATCTCGCCGCGTGACCGGCGACCCGTCACCAATGTTGTGGCGCGCCAGGTGGTCGATTGATCGCTCAACCACTCGGCGTCACGGCGATAGTCCCAACCCGTGGTCGGCTCTACATCCATATAAACCTTCCTCCCCCACCACCCCTCCCTCCGCCAAACAGCCATTCACTTCTCCTTCTCCCTCCTTGAAGCTGCGCTCCGCCGGGTGGAATATTGAGAAGGCTTCAGCGCCGGAGAAAGGTGGAATGAGGATCCGGCCAACTTCATCGCTGGCACGGTGAACCTCCCTGCACCAACCCCGCGGCTGAGAGCTCCCCTAGGACCTGAAAACCTGATCCTGCACGAGCTGCTGACGGACGACAGTTCCACGGACTGCGACCAGGCCTGTGTGAACGTATTCGCCGGCGGCACCACAAGGGCGACACAGCTCGGAGGGCCGTCTTCGATGACGTCTTCATCTCGCTCACCGGCAATGTGCTTGGGACCTGATCGGTAAAGCGGCTTAGGATGTTTCGACTCTCCAGCCCTGAAGCAGACGGTCCGAACGTCCGCTAAGGGTGGGAAGCGGACGCGCCGTTATGTCCTTCCGGTGCAAACTCGCTCTCTGATCTCATCCGGCCAGTTCAACTGGTCGAGAGATTGATCGCAGCTACGCAACGTGCGGCCCTCCGCCCTCACGCTGACAAGCACGTTCATCCGCTGCCAGAGCAAGCGCATCTCGACGTATTCAGCGACGACTTCCTGACCCACCGCGAGCCCCGCCTGACTCAGTTGGTCGAGACAAAACCGTGACCGCCCGTATTGATCGCAGCCCAACAAGAGCCCTTTGCCATCCGATCTCACGCCCAAGCCGCCCGACCTTGTGGTGACGACGTAAGACGCTTCACCGGACACGGTCTTGTTGGTGATGGTGTAGGCTAGGGGCGGCATCATCGGCAGCAGAAGGATCGAGGCGTAGTAGGCCAAGAAAGTCCACGCTGCTGTGAAGAAGAGGTACTTGGGGTGGAACTTCGTTCGTCTCATGCTCGTGCCGTTTCCGTCATGATTCGCCCGGTTAGTAGATCGATGGACCACCACCCAACGTGCTCGAATCTCACGTTCCGATCTCCCCAAAAAATCGGGGTGGCGGTCGGAGTGCAGTGGACTAAGCCTCTAGCTGCGCATCCACTCAGCATGATGAAAACAGGCCTGAATGCCCCGGTTGATCGATCGTTTGACCAACAACGAGAAGGCGCTGCTGAAGCTACTGGCCAAAGGCCACACTGCGAAATCGATAGCGCGAGCGACAGGCCTGACTGAGAGCATCGTCAACGAACGCTTGCGATCTGCCCGACGAAAATCGGGGGTTCCGAGCAGCCGCGAACTAGCCCGACTGGTAGCGGCTACCGCCGATGATCCTCTCCCAAGGAATACGGACAAATTTATCGGGATTGCGCCCGACCACCCTGCACCGCACCAAACCCAGGTTCCAACTCTCGCGACAGGCGCGAGGGGACTGTTCCGGGATTGGGGACACACGATGATTGCAGCGATTACCACGATAGCGACGCTTTCGACGATGCAAGCTGGCCCACAAAACGTGTTCACGCCCGTGGGGCCAGTGGCTCAGGGAATGGCGCCAGCGGCATTCACTCGGCTGAACACAGCAGGCGATCCGCTCTTTGTCATAGAGGGCTCGGTTGTTCGAGGAGAGCCCTTCCAGTTGGGAACTCTGGTCATACCGCTGGAGGAACGCGGACTGATGATGATGCAAATCGAAATGGACTGTGCCGCGATGAGATATCGGCCCACGGCAGTCTCTTTCTATAATCGGGACGGCACTCCTCAAGGGACCACGGGTAGCAACCCGGCTCCGGGGTGGAGTAGCAGAAACGCGCAGGGAGTTGCCGAGTACTTCTGTGTGCCGCTGAGTGGGGGCAGAGCCAGCCGAATGTCTGGAACGGGTGGGAAGCGGACCTTTGGGCTGATCGCCCGGAACGTCTGCTTCTCGGCCGATGGTGAATGTCGGCTTCTGGCGCATCTGAGCCATCAGGAATGACGCGGGACACCGCTTCTGGTAAGCTCCGGCTAGTGACTGAAGTCGCCCGCGATTTCCGTCACCGTGGTGACCATATGGTGACCACGAGACGCATTCGGCGAGCGCTGGAGCGGCTTTCATCAACAGCCTCAGGGGCTTATCGCGACGGATACGGCGTTACTGGTTACCTGTACTGGGACATCGAGCTCGAGCCGTAGGGCGCACGGAACGGCGGCGCGCGCGCGCCGTTGACGAAGGGTCCGTCCTGCTTCAGTCGAGCCCTCATGAAAATCCGCGTCAGCGCCGAACTCGTCTATCGCTTCGATCCGCCGACTGACGCCATCTACAAGATCCAGGTCGCCCACTGGCCCGGCCAGACCATTCTCGAGGAAAGCCTGACCACCACCCCCGCCATCGACTTCGTCGAGAACGAGGACGAGGAGTTCGGCGCCCGCACCTTGCGCGGCCATCTGTCCGGCGAAGTGGCCCTGACCTATCGGGCGGTGGTCGACAACGGCGTGCTCAAGGGCCTGCCGCCGGTCACGGTCCAGCATGACTGGGGCGAACTTCCTCCCGAGGTGCTGACCTATCTCTGGCCCAGCCGCTACTGCCCTTCGGACCAGTTCGGGCGGTTCGCGGAACGCACCTTCGGCGGCACGGTCGGCGGCGACCGGGTGCTGAAGATCCTCGACTGGATCAAGGCCGAGATCGACTATGAGCCGGGGGCCTCGGACAGCGAGACGACAGCCGCCCGCACCTTCATCGACCGTGCCGGGGTGTGCCGCGACTTCACCCATATGGGCATCACCCTGTGCCGGGCCTCGGGCATTCCGGCGCGCGCGGTCAGCGCCTTCGCGCATCAGCTGAACCCGCCCGACTTCCACGCCATCTTCGAGGTCTGGCTGTCGAACGGCTGGTGGCTGGTCGATCCGACCGGTCTCGCCCCGGTCGAGGGGCTGGTGCGGATCGCCTGCGGCCGCGACGCCGCCGACATCGCCTTCTTGACGACCCAGGGGACGTGCCGGCTGGTGCGTCAGTCGGTCATGGCGGAGGCCGTCTAGGTCAGCGTCCGCCAGCCGCCTTCCATTCCTCGAGGAAGACGTCCCGGCGCAGCACCTTGTTGTCGGGATCGATCAGCACATGGGCGCCCGGTTGGACCGGGATCGCGCCGCGGCCGCCGTTCATGGCCACGGTCTGGCGGCGGCCGTCGATCTCGACTTCGACGGGCATGGGGAAGGCGGCGCCGTCGCCGGTGACCCATTCGAGCTCGAGCCGGCCGTTCTCGCCGGTCTGGCGCAGGTCTGGCAGGGCGGCCTGGTACAGATAGCCGCGGAAGAACCAGGTCAGATCCTGTCCTGACTCCTCGCTGACGATGGCGAGGAATTCGTCGGTCGTGCCGTAGCGGGTGGTGAACTCGCCCGGTCGCGGCGTCGCCGTTCCGTAGACCAGCCGGGTCACCGACCGGAAGAAGGCCTCGTCGCCGATCAGCATGCGCAGCGAATGGGCGATCAGAGAGCCCTTGTTGTACAGGTCCAGGCCCGGGCCGACGTCGCTCTTGTAGACCTCGTCCTCGGAGCGGTCGGCGCCCGAGACGACGGGGAAGCGGTTGATCAGGTCGCGGCGCTGATCCTGCAGCTCGGCCTGCATGTAGCGTTCGCCGTGCAGCCAGCGCAGGTAGAGCGGCTGCATATAGCTGCCCAGCCCCTCGTGCAGCCACATGTCGTCGGCGTTGCGGTTGGTCATCTGGTTGCCGAACCACTCGTGCGCCAACTCGTGGTGCAGCAGCCAGTCATAGCCCTTGCCGTCCAGCTTGTAGGCGTTGCCGTAGGCGTTGATGGTCTGGTGCTCCATGCCCAGGTGGGGGGTCGCCACCACCCCCATCTTTTCCTCGGCGAAGGGGTAGGGGCCGACGGTGGCCTCGTAGAAATCCATCATCGGGGCGAACTGGGCGAACAGGGCCGCGACCTTGGCCGGATCGTCCGAGCGCAGGTGCCAGTAGGACATGGGGATCACATTGCCGAACCGGCTCCGGTAGTCGGCCTGCACCTCCTCATACGGCCCGACATTGAGGGCGATGGCGTAGGTATTGGGATTGGCCGCGCTCCAGTTCCAGGTTGTCCAGCCGTCGCCATGGTCGACCGTGCCCATGAACCGGCCGTTCGCCGGGGCTGACAGGCTGGACGGCACGGTGATGTGCATATCCACCCGCTTCGGTTCGGCCAGCGGGTGGTCGATGCAGGGCCAGAAGAGGTCGCAACCCTCGGGCTGGACGGCGGTGGCGATCCACGGCGAGCCGTCCGCCGTCGTGGCCCAGACGAACCCCCCGTCCCACGGTGCATGGGGCGCCACGCGCGGGGCGCCGGCATAGGCGATGCGGACCGAGATGGTCTCGCCGGCGGCGCGCGGTCGGTCGAGCGGAATGGTCATCCGCCCCTCGGGATTGCTCCAGCCGCCGGCGGGCAGATCGCGTCCGTCGACCTGCACCGACGACACCGTCAGCAGGGTGTCCAGCTCGACCACCACGGCCGTCAGCGGCGCGACAGCCGTGAAATCCAGCACGGCGACGGCGTCGATGGTCCTTGTCTCAGGCATGACCCGGATCGACAGGTCGGCCTTGTCGAACTGCATGGCCAGCTGTTCAGGCGTGCGCGGCTGGTCGGTGCCAAGGGTGAAAGCGGTCGATTCGCGCACCGGGGTCTGGACCACGGCCGGTTCGGCGGCGACGGGAACGACGTCCTGCGAAGCGGCCGTTGTCGTGGCGCAGGCGGCGAGCGCAATCATCGAAACGCCCATCAGGGCGGCGCGGCGGGCTTTGAAGGACACGGATGGCTCCCCGGAGACGACGGCCTCAGCCTACTGGCGGGCGCGGAGCGCGCAAACAAAAAGGCCGGCGTTTCCGCCGGCCCTTTCAAATCCTGTTGCTGTCGCCCGATCAGGCGGCGGCGGCTTGCTCGGCCAGCTTGGCCTTGACCTGGCGCTTGATGCGCTGGGCGGCCAGCGACAGCTGCTCGTCCTTGGCCTTGACGATGAACGGGTCCAGGCCGCCCTTGAAGTCGAGGGTGCGCAGGGCGGCGTTCGAGATGCGCAGGCTGAACGACTGGCCCAAGGCTTCCGAAGCGACCTTGACCGTCTTCAGCGACGGCAGGAAGCGGCGCTTGGTCTTGACGTTCGAGTGGCTCACGCTGTGGCCGACCATGGGGCCGATACCGGTGAGTTCGCAGCGACGCGACATCTGACTATCCTTGGCGGAGCGGGCCGCGAAAACGGTGCGGACGCATGAAACAGAGGCGCGCAGGGATGGGGTCCCCGCGCGAGAGGGGGCCGTATAGTGGAAGTCACCGCGCCCCGTCAAGGCTTGAGGCGGGTTACAGGCCGTTCAGCCGCCGTTCAATTCCCGCCATATATCGCTTCTATTCATGCGGCGAAGCTCCGCCGCCGAAGGTCCGCGCCATGAAGTCCTCCGCCCTGATCCGCCTTGTCCCCGTCCTCGCCGGCGCCCTGTTGCTGGCCGCGCCCGCGACCGCGCCCTTCGCCGGGACGGCGGCGCCGGTCCAGTCGGCCGCTCCGCCGGTGCTCCCGGGCTATTGGGAATACACCACCAGCGCCCTGGGTCAGCGCGACACCGAGACCAAATGCGTGCGTCCCAGCGAGATCAACCGCTTCTTCGGCGGCCTGTCGACGCGTCACTATCAGTGCACCTATCCGGTGCGGGAGGTCGGGAACGGCAATGCCCGCTTCGAGGGCAATTGCACCAGCCGCAGCGGCCGCCGTGTTCGGGTGCGGCTGAACGGGACCTATCAGCCCGATCAGTTCACCTTCCGCGGCGGCGCCTCGATCCGCGGCGCGGGCATCTGGAGCCCCTATATTCCGGCGACGATCAACGCGCGCCGGCTGGCGGCCCAGTGCCCGGCCGGGGCCGAGTATTTCTGAGGTCAGACCTCGACCACGCGGGCCACGACATAGGTGTGCTGATCGCCCGAGGGCAGGGACAGGCTGACGTATTCGCCGACGACGAAACGCTCCTCGCCGAAGCGGAAGCCGACGGCGTCGTCGCCTTCGCCGTCTTCCATGTCCAGAATCCAGCGTCCGCCCGGCCCCTGGCGCAGCTGGCCCTTGCTGACCGTCTCGTCCCGCGAGAAGCGCCGGACATGGCCGCGTTCCGGTTCGCCGCGCAGCGCGTCTCCGTCCAGCCGGCCCTCGCCGTTCAGGGGGGCGACGATGTCATAGCCTTCGCTCGGCGCGCCGGCCGGGTGGCCGGGCTCGCGGGCGAGCTCAAGGCGGATATGGTGGAACGGGGTCATTGTATCGCTCTCGTTGAACCGGGTCTGGGGGTGAGAGCGTACCGGACCACGCCCGGCTTCACATTGCCATGAAACAAGGGACGCGGGGCAATTGCGTGGTAGGCAGGTGCAGGTCGTCTATGAGGCCGTCCGGCGGAGGATAGATCAATGACAGGACGATTGCTGGTCGTACTGGCGGCGCTGACGATCGGCGGCTGCACCGGCGAGGCCGTCCGCCAGACCGGGACCGACCCGCTGATCATGGGCTCGGCGGATCGCGGCGCGATCCTCGTGCGCCAGAAATGCGCGGCCTGCCATTCCGTGGAGCGAACCGGCGACAGTCCCATGGCGTCGGCCCCGCCGTTCCATTCCATGGGCGTGGAGTATCCTGTGCGGGACCTTCAGGAGGCGTTCGCCGAGGGCCTGGTCACCGCCCACCCCGCCATGCCCGCCTTTGAGTTCCAGCCGACCGAGATCGCCGACCTGATCGGCTGGCTCGAAAGCGTCTCCGGGACCGGCCCGGGCGTCTGAATTGCGGAAGGCCCGGGATTGCTCCCGGGCCTTCCGTTTGGTTCAGCGTCGAAATCAGGCCGCTTCAGCCTCGGCTTCGGCTTCTTCCGCGGCCTCGGCGGCGGCGATCACGGCCTTCTTGGCGCTCAGCGACTTGGACAGCAACTGGACGGCCGCGTCCTTGTCGATGCGGTTGGCGGCGGCGACTTCGCGGGCCATGCGGTCCAGGGCCGATTCATAGAGCTGACGCTCCGAATAGGACTGTTCCGGCTGGCTGTCGGCGCGGTGCAGGTCGCGAACCACCTCGGCGATCGAGATCAGGTCGCCCGAGTTGATCTTGGCTTCGTATTCCTGGGCGCGACGCGACCACATGGTGCGCTTGATACGGGCGCGGCCCTTGAGGGTCGTCAGCGCCTTGGTCACCACGTCGTCGGCGGCCAGCGAGCGCAGGCCGGCCGTCTTGGCCTTCCTGGTCGGGACCCGCAGCGTCATCTTCTCGTGGTCGAAGGTGACCACATAGACTTCCAGCGACATGCCGGCGACTTCCTGGACCTCAACCGCCGCGACCTTGCCGACGCCGTGCGCCGGATAGACGACCGCGTCGCCAACCTTGAATTCCAGTCCGGTCTTGTTCGTCATGTCATTCCTTTCCCGGCGCAGGGAAGGCGAAACGCAAACACCGAAGACACCTGTGCGCTCTCCGAAGACGGCTTCCCGTCAGCGGCGCGGCAAACTCAGGGTTCAACTGTGGAAACGGATCACCAAACCTCTGGCCGACCCCGCCTTCGTGGGCGGAGTTCTGTCGCAAACGCGGGCGGCGCGAGAAAATCGCTTACCGCCCGACCCAATGACAGGAACCTATCACAAAATTGCGGAATTTCAAAACGTCCACAGCGTCAGTGGCTGCGGGACTGGAAATCCCCACCGTGCGGGGGCAGGCGCGTCGGCGTGTCGGCTCAGGACCCCTTGCCGGGCTTTTCGGAGAAGTATTTCTCGAACTTGCCAGTCTCGCGCTCGAACGTCTCGGCATCGGCGGGCGGCGTGCCCTTGACCGTGATGTTCGGCCAGACCTTGGCGTAGTCGGCGTTGACCATCAGCCATTTGCCGTCGGGCTCGTCCTCGGTGTCGGGCTTGATGGCGTCGACGGGGCATTCGGGTTCGCAGACGCCGCAGTCGATGCATTCGTCCGGCGCGATGACGAGGAAATTCTCGCCCTCGTAGAAGCAGTCGACCGGGCAGACCTCGACGCAGTCCATGAATTTACATTTCACGCAGGCATCGGTGACGATGTAGGTCATGAGGCGGTCTGGCGTGCTTTCGCAGGGCGGGAGGAACGGGCAGCGCACATGACCCCGCCAAGGGTCGCTGTCAACCGAGGGGTTGCCGCAGGCAGTAGAGACCACGCGCTTCCTGCGCCGGACCGCGCCGTTCGCCGAGCGCCTCGACGGTCAGCTCCATCAACCGGCCGCCGATGGCGAACACCAGCGCATCGCCGACGTGGACCGTGCGCGCGGCCTTGTCGAGCCGCGTCTGTACGCCGTTGTGGGTCAGCCGCACCGCGCCCTGCTCGACCATCTCCGCGGCCAGCGACCGCGTCCTCGCGAACCGCGCGCGCCACAGCCAGACATCGATGCGGCATCCCTCGGTCAATCCAATCCTCCGCTCATCCCGGCGAAAGCCGGGACCCAGTACTTGGGATGACGGGCCGGCATGAATCCTGAGTGGGCAGATCGTCCTGGAACGCCGGCGACTCGCTGGACAGAACTGGGTCCCGGCTTTCGCCGGGATGAGCGGACGAGAGAAATCATCTGGCGTTCCGCCGGGGCCGCCTTTTCCGCCGAGATGGCGCAGCCGGCTGGTTCAGCGATGCCAGCGCCGCGAACGGCGAGTCCTTCACCGCCTTGGGCCGCTCGTCGCGGTCGGGCTTCTGCGCCCGCGAGGCCTTCAGCGCCGCCGTCAGGGCCTTCGCCTCGTCGAGCGAAACCCCCAGCGCCGTTAGATCAACCCCGGTCAGCAATCCCTTGCCGACGGCCTGCCGCTCCGCGAGCGACTCCAGCATCTCCACCCCGGCCGCGACCTTGCCGACCGCGCGCAGGCCGAACGCCGACAGATGGCGCGGCGACGGTGGCGTCTCGGGCAGGGCGGTCAGGGCCGTCGCGCCCGGCCGGAACGGTTCCCCGGCGACAAAGGCCTGGGCCAGGGTCCGCGCCCGCACTTTCAGCACGCCGGGCAGCCAGACCGAATGGGTCCCCATCCGCACGGCGAAGGTCCGCAGCGTGCGCCGCTCGACCTGGCTGAGCGCCGCCAGATCGCGCTCGACG
>CALRJO020000039.1:0-25664 GCA_943367565.1 Brevundimonas vancanneytii | reverse complement strand
TCCATGAGGACCCCCGGACTCTCCTCCGCCCGGGCTTCATCGCTCGACCACAGCCCGCCGACATCGAGGCGCTGGATCCGACGCCCTCCCCACCGACGGGATGGGCAGGAGTCTGGCACGGGCCCCGGCCATGATGGCTGATGACGCTGTATTTTCCGGAAGCGTAGTAAGATCAGTGGGTTGTTGGCGCGGGATATGCTGACAATCGGGGGATTGTCAGCAGCAGAGAGCGGTCTCCTCTCCATTCGCTACGCGAACAGGGAGGAGACCGGGCGTTGAACCACCCGTCTGACCAGCCGCGAGTTCAGCGGTCGGATGGCTGTGGCCCAGGCGGCCGTCAGGATCAGACCAAGGGGGTGGCCCCGGGCTTGAAATTTCGCCTCACCTTAGCTAATCCTGGTCAGGTGCAAGGAGGTTCGCCATGACCACCGTCAACATGCTCGATGCCAAGACCCGCCTGTCGCAACTGGTCGAGGCGGTCGAGAGCGGGGCCGAGGCTGAAATCCTTATCGCCCGCAATGGCAAGCCCGCCGCCCGGCTGGTTCCCATCGCGCCCCGGCGCACGGTCATCTTCGGCGTCGCCAGGGACCGTTTCACGGCGCCGGAGGACATCAACGCCGACGATGCCGTCATCGCCGAAATGTTCACCGGAATCGGGCGGCCCCGGTGAAGCTGCTCCTGGACACCCACATCGCCGTGTGGGTGATCCTCGACAGCCCGCGTCTGTCAGAGCGCGCGCGCGACCTGATCGCCGACCCCGCGAGCGACGTCTACGTCAGCGCCGTGTCCCTGTGGGAAATCGCGATCAAACATGCCCTGAACCGCACCGGACCCAACGCCATGCGTGTTTCGGCCGCGCAAGCCCAAACGTGGTTCGAGGCCTCGAACTTCCAGAGCCTTCCGGTCACCGACGCCCATGCCGTCGCGGTCGAAACCTTGCCACCCCACCATAGCGACCCCTTCGACCGCCTCCTCATCGCCCAGGCGCGGATCGAGCCCATGAGGCTGCTCTCTCACGACGCCGCGATGGCGGCCTATGGGGAGCTGGTGGTGGCGGTGTGAGGGGAGCCGCACCGCAAACTGGAGGCTGGACGGGTCAGACCCCGTAGAAGTCCCGATACCAGTCGACGAACCGCTTCACCCCGACGTCGATGGGGGTCGAGGGGGCGTAGCCGAGGGCGGCGGCGGACTCGCTGACATCCGCCTCGGTGCGGACCATCTCGCCGTCCTGGGTCGGCATGACGTTGAGGATGGCCTTTCGGTCGAGCGCCTGTTCCAGCACCTCGATGTAGCGGGCCAACGGCTCGCGGCGGCCGGCGCCGAGGTTGAGGATGCGCCAGGGGGCGACGCCGCTGGTGGCGGGACCCGGGGTCTCCGCGCGCCAGTCGGGATCGCGGGCCGGTACGTTGTCGAGGGCGGCCACCACGCCGTCGACGATGTCGTCGACATAGGTGAAGTCGCGCTCCATGGCCCCCGCGCCATAGACGTCGATCGGCCGGCCCTCGAGAATGGCGCGGGTGAATTTGAACAGGGCCATGTCCGGCCGGCCCCACGGCCCATAGACGGTGAAGAAGCGCAGGCCGGTGCAGGGGATGCCGAAGATGTAGGCATAGGCGTGGGCCATGGCCTCATTGGCGATCTTGGTCGCCGAATAGACGTTGAGCGGATGGGCTGTGCCCTGTTGGACCGAGAAGGGCAGGGCGGCGTTGGCGCCGAAGACCGAACTGGTCGAGGCGAAGACGAGGTGTTCGGCCTGCACGGCGCGGGCGCCCTCGAGCACGGTCAGGAAGCCGACGACGTTGGAGTCGATATAGGTTTCGGGGTTTTCGACGCTGTAGCGGATGCCGGCCTGGGCCCCGAGGTGGACGATGCGCCGGGGGGCGTGCTCCGCGAACAGGGCGGCCATGCCGTCGCGGTCGGCCAGATCGAGCGTGTGGTGGATGTAGCCGGGATCGGTCAGCAGACGGTCGAGCCGGGCCTGTTTCAGGGCCGGGTCGTAGTAGGCGTTGAGGTTGTCGACGCCGATCACCGTCTCGCCCCGCGCCAGCAAACGTTGCGCCGTGTGGAAGCCGATGAAGCCGGCGGAGCCGGTGACGAGGACGGGGTCCCTGGAGGTCATGGGTTTGCGATAGCGCCGGGAGGACGGCTCCGCCACCTCATATCGAAGGCCGCCGGCCGATCCGGCCCGCGAGGGGCGGGAATTCGCCGTCGCCCGCGGCGTCCGCATTGACCGAGGCGACCGGGGCCAGCGGGCCGTCCGGGCGCCAGACCACGGTCTCGTGGCCGAGGTTGAAGACGCAGGTCAGGACGTCATCGCCATGGGCCCGCTCGAAGGCCAGGAGGGAGGCGGGGGTTTCGAGGAAACGCAGGCTTCCAAGGCGCAGGGCCGGCTCGTCCTTCCGCAGGGCGATCAGGCGGCGGGTCAGGTTCAGGGTGGAGCCACCGTCCGTGTCCTGACGATCGACGGCCAGCGGGGGGTGACGGGAATCGACCGGCAGCCAGGGTTCGACGGTGGAGAAGCCGGCGTGGGGCGCGTCGGCCCGCCACGGCATGGGGGTGCGGGCGCCGTCTCGGCCCAGGGTCTCGGGCCAGTTGGCGATGGCCTCGGGATCGACCAGCCGGTCAAAGGGGACCTCGCCCTGGGGCAGGCCGAGCTCCTCGCCCTGGTAGATGAAGGCGTTGCCGCGCAGGCTGAGCAGCAGCAGCATGGCCATGCGGGCGAAGCGGTCGGGATCGCGGCCTTCGCTCCAGCGCGAGACGGCGCGGGGGGCGTCGTGGTTGGAGAAGGCCCAGGCGGGCCAGCCCTGGCCGGGGCGGCCGTCCCAGGCGGCGTTGGCGCGGCGGACCAGACCGGCGCTCAGTTCGTCCGCATACAGATAGGAGAAGCCATAGGCGCTGTTCAAATGCGTCTCACCGGCGGTGAAGGCCTGCATCTCGGGTTCGGGGGCGGCGCCGACGACCTCGGCGACGCTGAACCGACCGGGATAGAGATCCATCAGGGCGCGGACGCGGGCGAGGAAGTCGGGGATCTGAGGCTGGGACTGGTTGTGGACGTGGGACTGGAAGTCGAAGGGCCGGGTGCGTTTGCCGGGCGGGGCGGGCGGGTTGTCCCGCAGCAGCGGGTCGTGCATGGCGAAATTGATGGCGTCGAAGCGGAAGCCGTCGACGCCCCTGTCGAGCCAGAAGCGGGCGGCGTCCAGCAGGGCGTCCTGGACCGCGATATTGTGCAGGTTCAGCTGCGGCTGTTCCGGCAGGAAATTGTGCAGATAGTACTGGCCGCGGCGGGCGTCCCAGGTCCAGGCGGGACCGGCGAAGACGGACTGCCAGTTGTTGGGCGGCGAACCGTCCGGCTTCGCCTCGGCCCAGACGTACCAGTCGGCGTGGGGGCCGGCGCGCGACTGCCGGCTGTCCCGGAACCAGGCGTGCTGGTCCGAGGTGTGGGCGAGGACCAGATCGGTGATGATCCTGAGGCCGAGCGCGTGGGCCCGTTCGATCAGGCGGTCGAAATCGGCCAGGGTCCCGAACACCGGGTCGACGTCGCAATAGTCGGCGACGTCATAGCCGAAATCCTTCATCGGCGAGGTGAAGAAGGGGCTGATCCAGACGGCGTCGACGCCGAGAGAAGCGATGTGGTCGAGGTGTTCGGCGATCCCGGCCAGGTCGCCGACGCCGTCGCCGTTCGCATCGGCGAAACTGCGCGGATAGACCTGATAGATGACCGCGCCCCGCCACCAGTCGGCGGAAGAATCGGTCAGCGGATATGGAACCTTGTCGGTCACGCGCGGCCTTCTGATTCGATACGATGTCGGGCGATGCGTCGGGACTTTGCAACGCCCGGTCGCCGGGCGATAGGTGGGTGGATGGCGGAACCCGAAGGATGATCCAGACGATGAGGCGAGCCGGAGTGCTGGGGCTTGTGCTGGCCCTGATCGCGGGATCGGCCTGGGCCGAGGTGACCCTGACCTTCTATGCCCATCCCGGGGCGAGGGTGCGGGACGGCAATCTGCTCTTTCCCCACGCCTTCGTGCAGGCGACGGGCACGCTGGACGAGACGGGTGAGACCGTGGACTGGGCCGCCGGCTTCACCGCCCGCAACCCGGGACCGCAGCTGTTGTTCGCGCGGGGCGAGGGCGTGGTCGAGCTGCCGAACCCCCGCTATGTCGGGGAAGGCAAACCCTATCTGAGACTGACGGTGAGCGACGCCGACTATCGCGCGGTGCGGGCCCGCGCCGACTGGTGGAACACGCCGGAAGGGTGGGTCTATGACCTGCGGCGGCGCAACTGCATCACCTTCATCGCGGACCTGGCCCGGGTGGCCGGGCTGGCGACCGCCGCCGAGCCGTCGATGAAGCCGGGGACGTTTCTGGAAGCGACCGCGGCGCTGAACCCGCAGGCGGCGTGGCGGGAGGAGGCGGCGCCGGAGCCGGCGGTCGCTACGGAACCAGAGGCTGACCCGCCGCCCGGCGGGCGCTGATCTCGGCCTCGACCTCTTCGAGGGCCCGGGCCCGGGCCTCGGCCGAGGGGTGGCTCCACTGGGGATAGCGGACCCGCCAGTTGAACGCCCCGAACCGGCGCCAGAAGGCCGGCGCGACCGAGGTGTCGAAACCGGCGCGGGCCGCGAGATAGAGGCCGACCCGATCCGCCTGCCGCTCGGCCCCGCCTGACGCGCCGGCGAGGGCCGGGACGGTCTGGGTCTGGCGGCCGCGCGTCTCGGCCTCGTGCCAGCCCCGGTGTCCGAGCACGTGGTGGGCCAACTCATGGCCGAGGACCACGGCGAGTTCGTCGTCGGTCGCGGTGAAGCCGGCCATGGCGGTGGTGATGAACAGGCGCTTGCCGTCCGCCCGCGCGTTCAGTTCGTCGGACGGGTCCAGCTGGACCTCGTAGCCGCAGGCGCGTTGCGGCGTGACCGTGACGGAGAGGTCGTTCCCGTCGCGGCGAACGGCGAGGACCACCGGCCCGTCGGCCAGCGCCAGGTCCAGCTTCCGGATATTGGCTTCGACGCCCTCATAGGCCGCCGGGCCGCGGTCGACGCCGCGCGTCAGGGCCTCGCCGTTGACGCCGAGGAGAAGATCGCCCTGGCGCAGACCGGCGAGGGCGGCGGCGGATCCCTCGGGAACCGACAGCAGGCCGGGGAGGTCGCCGTCCAGTCCGAACCGGGTCCGGGCGTGGGGCCGCAGTTCGGGGCTGTACTGGCTCGCGGCGTGCAGCAGCCAGCCCGCCGAATTGCGCACGGCGGGGCAAAGCCCGGCATTGGCCTCCGACAGACGATAGCCGACCCGGGCGACCCGCTGGTCCAGGTCGGTCAAGGCGACCAGCCGCTGTTCGGCCGGGGCCGAAATTTCGAGGCCGGCCTCCGCAACAGGCGCGCCGGAACCGCAGGAGGACAAGGCCGCGGTCAGGAGCAGGACGGCCGCGACGAGAGCGGTGGAACGCCGGTTCAACATGAGCGCACCATGCGTCGGGGACCCGGGCCTGCCAAGCCTCGATACGGGTGGAAGACTGCGTCCCTCGGGAGGTCGGCGACGTATCACTCTTCGAAAAAGGGCAATCCGGCCCAGCAGCCAGGGAGCAGCGGTGTGAATCGTCCGACAATCCTGAGGTGTATCCCCGAGTATTTATTGCACGATGATTGCATCTCGCTTGTCGTTTCGACACGTCGGGCTACGGTGGCTGTCTCCAATAGCTCCTCCACGACGGTGGCCCCATGTCCTACGGCTTGATCAACAACCGCGCAGGCGGCAACTCGTACAGCTTTCTCGAAGCTTTCGAGGGCTTCACAGGCTCGAGCCAACGGTTCACGGGCGTCGGCGAGACGCTTGAGCCGATCCAGGCCGTTGGCCCCATGTTCCAGGGCTTGCTCCCCACCCGCCCAGGCGGTTCGGACGGTTTTCTTGAAAGTTTCGGCGGATTTGCAGGCCCCAACCAGCGCTTCATCGGCGTCGGGGAATCGGTCGAATTCGACGAGCCGGCGGAGTCGTCCTCGTTCGGCGCGATCGCCAGCTATCAGATATGCGCCTGTTGCGCCCGCTTCCACGGACCCACGACGGACGCCGACGGCGGCCCGGTCTTCGGTCTGAACGCTGATGACCGGGGCGTATTCGGCCCCAACGGCAAGCCCTCGCTCAGCTCGACCGACGCCGGCGCCCAGATCACCCGCACCAACCAGAGCTGGGCCACGGCGCTCGGAACGGCGGCGGTCGTCACCTATGCCTTCCGCGATTCGGTCACGACCATGCCGACCGATACGTCCGGATTCTCGCAGTTCAACGCCACCCAGATCGCCGCCTCCGTCCTGGCCTTCGCGGCCTGGTCGGATGTGGCCAACATCACCTTCCAGCGCGTCCAGAACGCCGGCAGCGAGTTCTCGAACAACGCCACCATCCTGCTGGGCAACTACTCGGAAGGCCAGGATGGCGCGGCGGCCTTCGCCTATCTGCCCGGCGGCATGCCCGGCGGCACCGGCGCCAACGATGTCCGGGGCGATGTCTGGATCAACAGTTCGCTGTCCTACAACGCCCTGCCGGTTCAGCAGGGCTATGGCCAGCTGACCCTGTTGCACGAGATCGGCCACGCCATCGGCCTGAGCCACCCGGCGGCCTACAACGCCAGCGCCGAAGGCACGATCACCTACGGCGCCAGCGCCATCTACTACGAGGATTCCCTCCAGTATTCGGTGATGAGCTATTTCAACGAGCGCGAGACCGGCGCTGATTTCCGCACCGACGGCGCCGGGGTGCGGCGGTATTCGTCCGCGCCCCTGCTGGACGACATCTCGGCGGCCCAGCGCCTGTACGGCTCCAATATGTCGACCCGGACGGGCGACACCGTCTACGGCTTCAACTCGAACGCGGGCCGGCTGTGGTACAGCGCCAACAATGATCTCAGCCCCCTGGTCTTCTGCGTCTGGGACGCCGGCGGGATCGATACGCTCGACTTTTCGGGCTATTTCAACAACGGCCAGATCATCGATCTGCGCCAGGGCGCCTTCTCCAGCGTCGGCGGCCTGGTCGGCAACGTCTCGATCGCCCTCGGCGCGGTGATCGAGAACGCCATCGGCGGTCAGGGTTCCGACACCTTCCGCGGCAACTCCGCCAACAACCGGTTCACCCCCAACGCGGGCACGGATGTGGTCGACGGCGGACTCGGCACGGATACCGTCGTGTTCTCGGGCGCGCGCGCCGCCTACACCGTCACATGGAACGGCCAGGTCGGCACGATCGTCGGCAACGGCCAGAACGTCACCGTCACCAACGTCGAGTTCCTGCAGTTCACCGACCAGACCATAGCGGCGGCCCCGACCGGCGGCGTCGTGGTCGGCGGCGACATGACCAATGAGACCATCACCGGCACGGCCCTGGCGGACGTCATCGGCGGCCTGGGCGGGGACGACATCATCCACGGCCTGGCCGGCAACGACACCCTGAACGGCGGCTCCGGCAATGACATCCTGAACGGCGGAGACGGCGACGACGTCCTGATAGGCGGCCTCGGCAACGACACGCTCAACGGCGGAGCCGGGATCGATACGGCTGACTACTCGGGCGCCGGCGCGGGGGTGACGGTCAATCTGGCCACCGGCGCGGCCAGCGGCGGCGCGGGCTTCGACACCCTGTCCGGGATCGAGAATGTGACCGGAACCGCCCACGCCGACACCCTGACGGGTGATGGAAACGCCAATATCCTGAGGGGCGGCGGCGGCATCGACACCCTCAACGGCGGCGGCGGCGCGGATGAACTCTACGCCGGCGCGCCGGGCCAGGGCGGCGGCGCGCCCGACATCGTCAAGGGCAATGACACGGCCAACGGCAGCATTGGATCGGCGGTTTCCCTGACCGGCGCCTTCGACCTGTTCTCCAACCCGGCCATCGCCAATTCGACCACGATTCCGCACGCGACCGTGGTGGCCACGACCCATGGCGGCGTCGAATACTACGCCGTCACCGTGACCGCCGGCGAGACGGTGCATTTCGACATCGACAACGCCAGCTTCGACAGCACCTTGCGGCTGTTCAACGCCTCGGGCGACGAGTTGGCCAGCAATGACGACAACAATTCGGACGGGGGTCCGTCCACCGACTCCGCCCTGAGCCATACCTTCGCGACCGGCGGGACCTATTACATCCAGGTCGCGCGGTGGGTGAGCGGCAGCGGGCCCTTCACCTCGGGTCCGCCGCCGGCCGGCCAGACCTATACCCTGCATGTTTCGTCGCCGAGTCAGACGCCGGTGCCGATCATCCTGCTCGGCTCGACCCTGAACGGCGACGCTGGCGACGACCGCCTTGAAGGCGGCTCGGGCGCCGATACGCTGAACGGCGGCACCGGCGACGACCTTCTGATCGGCGGCGGCGGCAATGATGCGATCAACGGGGGGGACGGCACGGATACGGCGGTCTATTCCGGCAATCGCTCGGCCTACACGATCAGCGTCTCGAACGGCGTGACCACGGTGGCCGGTCCGGACGGGACCGACACGGTGACCAATGTCGAGCGGCTGCAGTTCGCGGACGGGCTCTACAACGCGGCGGGGGGGCCGTTGGGCGCCACGGCGAACGCCGACACCATCTTTGGTACATCCGGCAACGACACAATCGACGGTCTGGGTGGCGACGACACGATCTATGGGGGAGCAGGCGACGACAACCTGTTTGGAAACGACGGAGACGACGTCGTCTATGGGGAGGACGGTGACGACTACATATCGGGCGGTAGCGGCAATGACTATCTGGTTGGAGGCAACGGCGCCGATCAGATCAATGGCGACGATGGTGACGACAGATTGATCGGCGGCGGCGGCGCTAACCGGCTGGACGGCGGGGCTGGCAACGATCGTTTGGATGGCGGACACGACGGCGACATCCTGCTGGGCGGGGCTGGCAACGACGTTATTCTGGGCGGAGCTGGCGATGACTACGCCAACGGCGGAGAGGACGACGACTATATCGATGGACAGGGCGGCTCAGATGTCCTGCTTGGGGGTGGCGGATCGGATCACATCCTGGGTGGATCGGGATCGGACAATCTTCAGGGCGGCGATGGGAACGACCGGCTGGAAGGCGGTGAAGATGGCGACATCCTTTACGGCGACGCCGGTGACGATATCCTGCTGGGCCAGGCTGGCGATGACTACATCGTCGGCGGTGAAGGGGCCGACTACGCCCTCGGCGGCGACGGAAACGACATTGTCCTGGGTGGCGGAGGCGCCGATACCCTGCTGGGGGCGGATGGCAACGACTACATGAACGGGGGGGCGGATGCGGACCGCCTGGAAGGTGGCCTCGGGTCGGATATTCTCTACGGTGACGCCGGCGACGATATTCTGCTGGGAGACGCAGGCGACGACGCCCTGGTCGGCGGTCTCGGCAACGACTACCTGATGGGCGGGGACGGCCACGACACTCTTTACGGGGATGACGGCGATGATGTGCTGCTGGGCGGCGCCGACAACGATGTCCTGATCGGCGGCGCAGGCGCCGACTACCTGACGGGGGGCACGGGCTTCGACTATCTGGCCGGCGGTGCAGACAACGATGTTCTGCTCGGTGGATCGGACAACGATCATCTGCTCGGAGGCTCCGGCAACGACAATCTTCAGGGTGGTTCGGAAAACGATCGCCTTGAAGGGGAAGACGGCAATGACATCCTGTACGGCGAGGCTGGCGATGACGTCCTGCTCGGCGGCGCGGGAAGCGACTATATCGTAGGCGGCGAAGGCGCGGACTATGCGCACGGCGGAGACGATGACGACGTGATCCTTGGGGATGGCGGCAACGACATACTTCTGGGTGGTGGCGGTATCGATCGGCTTTACGGCGGAACAGGCAACGACACGCTCAGCGGGGAGGAGGGGCAGGATATTCTGTACGGAGGGGCGGGGTCAGACGTCCTCTACGGCGGAGCTGAAGCGGACTATCTGTTTGGAGAAGACGACGATGACTATCTCGTCGGCGGCGCCGGAAACGATGATCTGACGGGCGGGGCCGGCAACGACACGTTCCTCATCCGGGCCGGAGACGGTTCGGACCGGATACTCGATTTCATCGCGGGCGATGCGTCGGGCGACCTCATCCAGTTGAGCGGGTTCGGCTGGAGCAGCTTCACGGACGTCGTCAACAACAGCACGCAGTCCGGCCCTGACGTCGTGATCAACCTTGGCATGGGTCAGACACTGAGATTGGTCGGAGTGACGCTGGGCGATCTGAACGCGGGTGATTTCAGCTTCCCCGCCAGTGCCCTGGCGCCCTCCGACAAGGAACAGGATGTTCAGACCCTTCCGCCTGCGGACGACGTTGATCCGGTCACCAGCAGCCCCGAAGGCGCACCGCACAGGGTCAAGGACGCGGGACCCGCGACCTTGCCAGGCGAGAGGGACGTGGCCCCGACCCTTCCGTCGGATCAGCGGATAGTGATCGACTTCGCTACGCGGGACAGCGATATCGCAGCGACGCTTTCACTGTTCGGCGACCTCACGCCTGACGATGGCTATCTCTTCGTCGCCATGAAGGACGCGGGCTCTCCCGAGGTCCTGCCCGTCATGAGCGACGACTTTGTGCTGACTGGCAAGTTCGAGAGCCCGCCGGTCATGCCGCTGCTGGAGGGCGATTCCGACTGGCTCGGTCTGAACAAGGACATCAGTGTCGACCGGGATCTGCTGCTTTCGCTCACAAGCGACAACATGCTGAACCCGTCGGTCTCCTCGGATGGTCTGACCCTGTTCGACGACTGGTCCGGCATTGTCTCTCCAACGAGAAACGACGTTTGGGGCTAGAGGAGCCCACGATTTCCCGAGCCGTTCAGACCACGTTGGTCCGAACGGCTCCGGGCGTCGCAAACGGGCTCATCGCCCGCGGTTGCTCTCTGCGGGGTGGCCGGATAGACGTCGGGAGGGGAACCGACCATGGCCATTTATCCCGTAATCCTCTGCGGCGGCGCGGGAACCCGGCTTTGGCCAGCCTCCCGTCCTGCGCGGCCCAAACAGTTCATCGACCTGATCTCCGACCTGTCGCTGTTTCAGGAGACGGTGCGACGGGTCGCGCCGCTGGCGGAGGACGGTCGGATTGTCGTCGTCGCGGGTCGGGATCATCGGGGATATGTCGAGTCCCAGCTATCGGCTCTCGGCGTCGAGTGCGACCTGATCCTCGAGCCCGCAGGCCGCGACTCGGCGCCGGCCATGGCCGCCGCGGCGCTGTGGATCGAACGGCTGGACCCGGACGGGACCGCCGTGTTCGTGGCCTCTGATCACTACATCCCCGACGCCGCCGCCTTCAGGGAGGCGGTGATCGAGGCGGTCGCAGCCGCGGAACAGGGGCGGATTGTGACGATGGGCATGGCGCCCACCTCGCCGTCCTCGGCCTATGGCTATATCCAGCCGGACAGCGCCGGCCTGTCCCGGGTCCGGCGGTTTGTCGAAAAGCCGGACCGGAGCGACGCCGAGCGCTACCTCGGCGAAGGTTACCTCTGGAACAGCGGCAATTTCGTCGTCCAGGTCGGCGCCCTTCTGGCCGAGCTGACGGCGTTCGCGCCGGATGTGGTCGCCGCCGTCCGGTCCGCCCTGCCGGAGCGTGGGCCAGGGGCGCGCGCCCTCGGCCCGACCTTCGCCGCGGCGCCCAGGATTTCGATCGACTATGCGGTCATGGAGAAGAGCGCCAAGGTCTGGGTCCTTCCGGCGGCGTTCGAATGGTCGGATCTCGGCGCCTGGGACACCGTGGCGGCCACCGGGCAAGGCGCGCGCGGCGTCCAGATCAGCCATGGCGGCGAAGGCTGCCTTGTCCGGGCCGCGCCGGGCATGGTGGTGGCCACGGCGGGCGTGTCGAATCTGGCGATCATCGCCGAGCCGGACGCCGTGCTGGTGTGCGACCTGACCCGGGCCCAGGACGTGAAGGCGCTGGTCGAGGAACTCGGACGGCGGCAAGCCCCGCCGCCGTCCGCCGAACCCCCGTCCCTGGAGGTCCTGTCGGACCGGCTGGGACGATGGCTCAAGCTGAACGCCCTGCCGTTATGGGCGACGCTGGGGGTGGACGCCGACGGCGCCTTCGCCGAAGCCCTGGACGATACAGGCGCGCAGGTCGGAGACTTCCGGCGCGCGCGGGTTCAGGCCCGTCAGGCCTATGTCTACAGTCTCGCCTCCGCCTGGGGGTGGGGCGATGGCTACGGCGCCCTGGTCGAGCGGGGGCTGGCGCGGTTCGAGGCCGCCAACCGGCGGGACGACGGCCTCTACAGGACCCGGGTCACCAGCGCCGGGGCCGTGCTCGACGACACGGCCTCGCTCTACGACCAGGCCTTCGTCCTGCTGGCCACGGCCACCGCCGCGGAGGCCGGGCTGGATGTGGAGCGGTCCCGGCGAACGGCCGCGGCGGTTCAGGCGTCGCTTCACGCCCTCGCCCTGCCCCAGGGCGGCTGGCGGGAGCCGTCGGGCCCGGCTTTTCAGGCCAATGCGCACATGCATTTGCTGGAGGCGGCGCTGGCATGGGAGGCCCTGGAACCGGACGGGCCGTGGACGGGAATGGCCGACGCTGTCGTGGGTCTTGCGCGCGCGCATTTCATCGACGGCAGGGACGGCTTTCTGCGGGAGTTCTTCGGCCCAGACTGGCGGCCCGCGGAGGACGACGCGGGGCGGCTGATCGAGCCCGGTCACCAGTTTGAATGGGCCTGGTTGCTCACCCGGTGGGGGCGGCGGCGTGGCGATCCGTGGGCCTTCGCGGCGGCCCGACGGCTGTTCGCCGTCGGCGAAGGGGGGGTCGACACGGCGCGCGGCGTGGCGATCGACGAACTGGATGATGCATTGCAGCCGCGGTCTTCCCGCGCCCGCCTGTGGCCCCAGACGGAATGGCTGAAGGCCGCGTTGATCCTGGCGGAGGAGGCGGAAGGCGAAGAGCGGCACAGGTTGGTGGAGAGCGCCGCTGCGGCATCACGGGGTCTGTGGCGGTACCTCGCGCCGACCGGCCTGTGGCATGACAAACTGGGTCAGGACGGCGTGTTTGAAACGGAGGCGGCGCCCGCGAGCTCGCTGTACCACGTCGTGGCTGCGTACCGGCAGCTTCGGGAAACCGCGGAGAGTTTGCGGCCTGTGATCGCGGTGAGCACAGCCTTCTTTTGAGCGGCAGTTGAGACAAGGGTGCGCCAAGGACCGCTACCGCGGACGGGTCTCAAACAACTGCGGCGAGACCGCGCTTCTTGTGGACCAATGGCGCTGCTATAGAAGTCGGCTGCGTCCGAAGGGACGTTAAAGCTGTCGCCAACGCGCAGTCGTGTTCAGAGACCTGATGCTTTCAAAGTTGTTTCGATCCCGAACCCAGGTAGCCGCGCCGGCGGCGCCGGCTGTTCCGGATGGAACGGTCGTCTGGGCCGTGGGCGACGTCCACGGTCGGCTTGATCTCCTTGAACCCCTTGTGGAGGCGATCGTCGCTGATCTGCGTGCGAGCGCCGCCGCCCGGAAGACGGTGATCTTTCTTGGTGACTACATAGACCGCGGACCGGACTCGCGTGGCGTGCTTGGGTTGCTGGCAGGCCTGTCGGCCGTCGAGGGCATCGAATGGCGGTTTCTGAAGGGGAACCATGAGCAGGCGATGTTGGGCTTTCTCGATGACCCTTCCGCCGGCCGGCGGTGGTGCGAGTACGGGGGCGATAACGCGCTGCGTTCCTATGGATTGCGGGTTCCCGAGCTCGCGCACCGGACCGAAGCCTGGGCCCGGGTGGCGGCCGATCTGCGGCACAAGCTGACGGCGCGGGAGATGGCCTTCCTCGAGAACCTGGAACTCAGCGTCACCGTGGGGGACTATTTCTTCACCCATGCCGGAGCGCGGCCGGGGGTGGCTCTGGACCGGCAATCGTCTGAGGATCTGATGTGGATCCGCAACTCCTTTCTCGACAGCACGGCGGCTTTCGAGCGTGTGGTGGTGCATGGCCATACGCCGACACCCCGCGCGCACGTGGATCACCGGCGCATCGGGATCGACACCAAGGCCTATGACTCAGGGGTGCTGAGCGCCGTGAGACTGGAAGGGTGTGAGCGGAGTCTCATGCAGTCGATCGGGCGACGGCGTGGGCCGGCAGCCCGCGATGGAGACGAAGAGTATCTTCCGATGGACGGCGTGGGCGTCGTACTCCGGACTGGACGTTTGGCTCCTTGTCACACTGAAGCTGAAGCCGTCGGGTAGTTCACCGTATGGGTGAGGGCAGGGCGGCCCGGCGACCGGCCCCGTCAGTGACGGCATGCGCCGCACTCCGGCTGTTGCGGAGCGGTTTGGCGTCCTGAGGCGGATGGTCCGCTTGCTCAGGGCTTCTGGCTGGATCGTTGTGCCAATTCCAGCAGGCCACAGCACAGGGCGAAGACGACAGCCAAGGTGACGGTCCGGAGCGGATAGTCGCCGATGGAATGCAATAGCAATACGCCGATGCCGATGCTGGCGGCCCGTTGCAGGTCCCGTTCTCGGGACGGAGGAGTTTTCCAGGCAGTCCAGGATCGTCGAACATACCAGATCAGGAACGCCAGAATCACGCCGATGCCAAGCCAGCCAGCTTCCAGCCATGTTTCGAGGTATTCGTTGTGGGCCTGATTGAAGAAGTTGTGATCCAACTCCTCCAGCGGTTCGACCGAGCGATAGACAGCATCGAAACTACCCAGCCCGGATCCGAGAGGCAGATAGGTCTGCGCCGTCTCCGCCACGAGAGGCCAGCGTTCGAAGCGGACCTCGGGCGCTCCCCTGGTGTCAAACCGATCCAGGATAGGCGGGAGCGCCAGCACGGCCACTGCCGTCAGCGCCGCTCCGATTGAGCCAACCATCACAAGCAGCCCCGGACCCGGTCGGCCGCGCCCGGCTGCTGTCCAAGCGGCGAGCAGGCTGGTCACCATGACCGGGGCAAACAGGACGACTCCCGCCCGCGAGCGGATGGCCGCGAGGGCTATGATGACCAAACCTGTAAACAGAGCTCCGAACCACAGGGCGGAAGTCCGCCCGCCCGGTCGTCTGAGGGTCGCCGCGCTGAATGTGATCGCGAAGGGTAAGACAACAAGAAGGGAAGAGGCCAGGTGATTGCGATTGGCGAAAAAGCCCCTGACCTGGCCCTTCTCCACCCAATCCCAGAGGTAGAGACTATCCCCGCCGCTGGCCAACTGACCCGCCCCGAGCAGAATACCAGCAACCGCGGCAGCGATGCAGAAGTAGATCAGGCGCTCGCGCTGAACCTGGGACAGCAACAAAGTGGCGAGGAAGAGTGCCGCGGGCGGCGCAAGGGCCAGGAGGGAGCTCCAGGTTCGATCGGGGGTAACGCTCAGCGTCGCCCAGCCCGGCTGCAAACCTGCGAGTTCCAGCGCAAGGGCCATCTGGTCCCGGCCAGGGAGACCCATCCACACCGCTGGAGGGAGTGGAATTAATTGGATCAAGGGGATGGCGACAATCGCGGCCAGCAGGCCTAGCCCGAACCGATACTCACGCCATAGGCCGGTCTGGATAAGCCGTCCGGACGCCAACACCAGAAGCGGCAATGAAGCCAGTTCAACAAGCGCCAGACGGAGAGCATGGCCCTGGCTGGCGCCACCCAAGACAAACGAAAAGGCCAGCAGAACCATCGCCGCTATCGCGACGGCGTCCCACTGGCCTTTCCATAGATGTTTCGGCACGCGCTATGTCAGTTGCTTGACGCAGTCCGCGCGACCGCGATCGGTATCAGTCGCTTTCCGAAGAGTCGTCAGTCGCGACCACGATCGTCGTGATCAGAACGGCAGCACCAATAAGGAGCACGAAGACCGGGACACCGGCAAACTCGGAACTCGATTCGGCGCTGGCGCCGACACGGTCGCCAACGCGAGTGACGGCGGAATTATTGGCGGCGGCGGCTTGGCCCGCGACGAGCAGCAGGCCCGCCGTGACAGCGGCGATGGTCTTACGCATGCTTTGATCCCCATAATCAGGTTTGTTGGTCGGGCTGGCCCGGGACGTATCGAGAATGTTTGTAGGCGGCGATGAGGCAGAAATCAATACACATTCAAGGCAAACGTCCGCGGCTTTGAGCGACAATGCAGTTGGGCCGGATTCTCAACCCGTAGGGGCGATGGCGATCCGGTCAAACCAGACGACGGTGGGGGAACGACGATCACCGGCCCGGGTCTCCAGCCTCAGCCACTGCGCCGGACAGTTGTTCGGGACCTCAAACCGTCCCGACAGGGTCGTCCAGGTGTTGGAGTCCGCACTTCCGGTTCCGGCGGGTATGGAGCCAATCGCGCCCCCCATGGCGCAGGATAAAGTCCAGGCGAGGCGGGCCGCCGGATCGCCAGTTTCGGTCCTGACCTCGGCGGTCACATCATATGAGCCCGGTCGTAGCGACGTCAGCTGCTCGGCGATCGCTCCGGTGGCGTAGCCGTCGTAGTCAACACGCAGGGCAGGGTTGGACGGACGAAGATCGTCGTGGACGATCTCCGCAACAATGCCAGCCTCCTGGTAGAGCCGCCACTGGAACGGGGCGGGAGCCGCAGTGTCAGCGAAACCCCCGTTGGTCACGGCGTCTCCGGGCGGCGGCCGGTTTACCCGACCGCGAAGCATGCTCAGGGCTTGAATCTGGCGTTGACCCAACAGGGCCCAATAGAGTTGCTCGAGTTCAATCCTGGTCATGGGCGACCGACCCGCCTCGAGCAGAATCGCAAGGTTGGCCGCGAGCAGGGAATCTTCCGGGGTCTGGTGGAGGCTGGTCAGAAAGGCATCACGCCAAGGGGGACGGGCTGACAGCAGATTTGCGATTACCGGCAGGGCTCGTTGTGGATCTTCCGTGCCGGCCACGACGAACAGCCGAAACACTTGTGGCTGAATATCCTGTCGGCGCCGAACAAGTGTGTCGGCATGGGCAAAGGAGGAAGCGTAGTCGCCGCGCCGAAGCCGGCGTTCGACAAGCCAGGCGTGCGCGGGGTCGTCCCGCAGGCTCCAGTTGCCGGCGAGGGTCAGGATTTCGTCTGCCTGGTCCTCACGCCCGGCCCGGGCTTCCGTCAGCCCGACCACGCGTAGCGCCCGAACGTCGAAGGGCGACCGCGAAAGGGCGTCGCGGCTAAGTTCCGCGGCGTTCTCGATGCGACCGGCGGCCAATTCAGCCTCAGCCGCTCGGCGCAAGACCATCGGTGACCCGGCGCCGAGTCTGATAGCGATCTCGACCGGCGCCCGTTGCATCAGAGGCTGAATGACGATCTGCCAACCCAAGACCACTGCGCCGATGACCAGAACAGAGGAGGCAATATCCGCCGCCCCCAAGCGCCGGCGTGGGGCGGCGGGTCTGTTCGCGCCGTCCCTCAACCGCGTTTGCCTTTCTTGCCGCCCTTCTCCTCGGGTGAGGCTCCATAGTGGTAGTCGTAAGCGTAGTCATATCCGCCATAGGACGTCGTCTTGGCGCTGAATTTCGTCAGTACGGTGCCGAGCAGGTGAGCGCGGCCCACCTGGAGACGCCGAAGAGCGCCACGCGCCTGACCCCGGCGCGTGCCACGGGATTCCAGTACGAACAGGACGCCGTTGACTGCGGCCGCGAGCATCGGAGCATCGGCAAAGCCAAGCACGGGCGGTCCGTCGACGATGACGTGATCGAAATTGTTGCGGGTATCGGCCAGAAACTGGCGCAGACGATCTCCGCCCCAAAGTTCCGCCGGGTTCGGGGGCAGGGGTCCGCAAGGAATGAAGAACAGGTTTTCCTGTCGTGTTGGCTGAACGACCGCGGCCAGATCCGCCGAGCCAGAGAGCAGATTACTCATGCCGCGCTCGTTCTCGACGCCAACGACCCGGTGCATCGACGGGTTCCGCAGATCGCCATCCACGAGAAGAACCCGCTTGCCAATGCGGGCAAGATTGAGAGCCACGGCATAGGCGGTGGTCGACTTGCCTTCAGCGGGGCGGGCGCTCGAGACCAGCAAACTACTGGGGGCGCCATCCGGGGTCGAAAACTGCAACGCTGTTCGAAGGGAATAATAGGCCTCGGAGAATCCGGATCGAATATCGCCGAGTGCGTCTGCAGTGGTCTCACCCTTTTCGAGAAGAGGGATCACCCCAAGCACGGGGACACCCAGCTTCTTCTCGACATCGTCCGGCGTCGCGAGGGTCTCGTCGAGCGTTTCCAGCACAAGGGCGGCCAGCGCCCCGAGACCGAGACCCATCAGGGCGGCGATCGCCATGTTTAGCATCATGCTGGGCTTGGACGGCTCCGCCGGCGGCGTGGCGAGGTCGACAATGGAGATGTTGTTCGCAGTGATGCCACCGGTCACGCCGACCTCTTTGTAGCGCTGAAGCAGGCCCTCATAGAGGGTGCGGGTGGTGTCCAATTCTCGCTGCAAGATGTTGTACTGGATCGACCGGTCACGCAGATCGAGGACTTCGCCGGTCAGGCCGGTGACCTGGGCCTGAAGAGACCGTTCTTGGCTGGCGGCGATCTCATACTGGTTGCGAATCGATCCGCGGATGTTGCCGGCTATCGTCCGGATCTGGCTGTCAGCCTCCTCGATCTGGGCCCTGAGACGGACCATTTCGGGATAGTCCGGCTGATAGATGCTGAGCTTCTGCTGATACTCGGCGTCCATGACGGCCCGCTGCTCGGTGAGTCGTTGAATCGTCGGATTCTGAAGAACCTCGGGCAGGGTCATCAACTCGGCCGTACTCGCTGACCGCCAGCGCTCCTGCGCCGCCACCCGTTCGGCACGGGTGCGGGCGAGGGCGCTGTTCAATGCGACCAGATTGTTGGACGTCAGCGACTCGGTTCCGCCGCCCGCCGCCGCGCCTTCACTGGGCTCGCCGACGTTGATGATCTGCTGGTTGGCCGCATAGGCGACCAATTGGCGTTCGGCAGACTCCAGGCGTTCCTTGGTCTGGGCGATCCGTTCTTCCAGGAACTCCCGGGCGTATTTCGAACTTTCGAACTTCCGGTCGAGATTGGACTGGATGAAATTCTCGGCGAAGCCGTTGGCGATGCGGGCCGCCACGACGGGGTTGGGACTGTCATAGCCAACCGCGACCAAGCGCGAGCCGCGAACGGGCGCAACGCTGAGATTGGCCTCAAGGGCGCCGAGAGCCGCAGCCCTGCGCCGCGCCGCCTGGGTGGCCGCGGTCCCACCGGTCTCCGGCGCCTCGACACCTATGGTCTCCAGCGCTTCGTTGGAGCTCGCCAATCCGAGGCTCTCAATGACCCGTTCCGCGAGAGTCCGGCTACGAAGGAGGCCGTACTGGGTCTGGAAGAATTCCTCACCCTGCATCAGGTTTTCCCGGGGAGAGACGTCTCCGGCGTCGAGGACGCGCGCGGCCTCGCGGTCAATCTGAAGGGTCGCCTTGGCCGTATAGATGGGCGTGGTGAGCAGCGTAAGCGTCGCACCGATTACAAGAGCGCCGAGAAAGCAGCCGATGATCAGGAAGCGATACTTGACCGCGAGCCGCCAGTAGGAAGCGACATCCACCGTGAGCTGGTCGTCGCCTTGCTCAACCCAACCCCTTGATCCTCCGACCAGGGAATCCTGGGGATCGACAGCTCGGCCCTGAGGACGCCGACCGCTCTCGTCAGCGAATTGATTGTCGCCCAGCATTCTTGAAATCCGTCATATTATTGCGGCTACAACCGCTTGAATCCATCGTGCTCATATCGCACGGGCCGAGATTGCGCACGACGAATTCGCCAGCACCTGCGTCTCTTTTGAGCCGAGGCGAATCCCGACAGGCAGCGTCCAGTCATACAGGTCAAGTTTGGGTTGTTGCTAGAAATAGGCGAAGGCCGCGAAGGCCGGAATCGCCGCGACGATCTCGCGCAGGGTGGAATTCAACCGGGAAGTATCCACCACAATCACGTCGTCACCCAAGACCGCCGGATCGGCGGCCCGACCTTGGCGGATGGCGCTCAGGTCGAAAATCGCGACGGACCGTCTCCCGTCGATGCTCCTGAAAACGGCGACCTTGGTCAGATCAGCGACCCGCGTGGGGCCTTCCGCCATCGCTACAGCCTGAAGGAGGGACGTCGAACCGCGCATTTCATAGACGCCCGGTTTGGTGACCGCCCCATCGACGGTGATTTTCTGGCTGGCCGCTTCCTTTACCGTGACTGTAACCTGAGGGTTTCGGAGGTACTGCGCCGCCAGCCGCTCGGCGATGTCGAACGACATCTCGCCGGCCGTCCGGCCCGCTCCACGCACAGCGCCGATCAGCGGCAAGTTTATGTTGCCCGAGGTATCGACCACCAATTCCTCGAACGACAGATCCGCAACCTGAAACACCCGGACGTCGAGTTTGTCGCCAACCCCTATTCGATATTCGCTTGCCGGCGCGGCGACCAGCTGAACGGTTTGGAGATCGCTTGGCTGGGCTGCGGTCATCTGGTCGATGTCCATGCGCGGCCCTCCGCAACCGGCGAGGAACAGACACGCAAGGACAAACAGGGTTGGAAGGGCTCGCATCATCGAAGCTGGTACCTTGATAGCCTGGCCTCCCGGGGACAGGGGCAGCCAGCGTATATTATCCTTAGCACGGATTTTCCAGCGCCAAGACAGAGTGGTTACCACGGTCGGCGACCGGGTTCGCGCGGTCGACCATCGTCTCGCCAACTGATCCTGGGTCGGCCGGAAGCGCGGACATACAGGTCGCCCGGCTCACCCTCTCTTCCGCGTCATGCACCTGCTTTTCGAGGCCGCGAACGACGCGCTTTCGACGGAGGCTCATCCTGGCGGATGATTGAAAGCAATTCGAAGACCAGGTCGCGGGTGCCTGCGTCGTCGCCACCCGCAGCCAGCTTCTCAAGCCGGCTGACCGTGGCCCGCTCCAGCGGGGTAGTCTGGACGCGGTCGGTGACCCGCAACACGCCGTCGGCTGCAGACTCGCATTGTTCAGAGGAATCGACCAAGGCCTCGGTCAATTTTTCTCCGGGCCGCAGTCCGGTGATCTCAATCGCGATATCGCGGCCGACGGATTTCCCGCGCAGGCTGATCAACTGGCGGGCGAGGTCCATGATCTTCACCGGCTCGCCCATTTCGAGCACGAACACGCCCGCTTCGGATTTCGGAAACTCCAGCGATTTGGCTGTCGTGTGGAGCACCAGCTGTACCGCCTCCGGGATCGTCATGAAGAAGCGCTCGACATCCGGATGAGTGAGCGTGATCGGCCCCCCCCGCTCGATCTGTTTGAGGAATGTTGGAACGACCGATCCGTGGGATCCAAGAACGTTGCCGAAGCGAACGACGCTGAAGCGGGTGTCGCTAAGCAACTGATGGGTGCGGATCACGGATTCCGCCAGGCGCTTTGTCGCACCCATGACGTTACTGGGCTGGACGGCCTTGTCGGTCGAGATGAAGATCATTTGCTGAACGCCGCAGTCGTGCGCAGCGCGTGCCACGTTCCAGGTTCCCACCACATTGGTCAGAGCCCCCTCTGCGGGATGCATCTCGACCAGCGGGACATGTTTCAGCGCTGCTGCATGGAACAGGATGTTGGGCCGTTCCGTCTCAACCCAGCCCCTCACCCGCGCCGCGTCGCGGACGTCGCAGAGGATTTCACGACGGGACAGCGTGGGTCGGTGGGCTTCGATTTCCGCGCCGATGGTGAACAAGAGGAACTCGGAGTTGTCGAGCAAGCTGATGTGGGCGCAGCCCAGCGCCGTGACCTGACGGCAAAGTTCCGACCCGATGCTGCCGCCGGCGCCGGTGATCATGACCCGTTTGCCCGCCACCAACTGTTGGATTCGGGCCAGGTCCAGGTGGATCGGCGGCCGGGCCAGCAGTTCCTCAACATTGATTTCCCGAGGCTCGTTGGCGGCGTTGTCGCTGAGATCGGTCAGCTTCGGCAGCCGCAGGAGCCTGACCCCGTCTTTCAACAGTTTGGCGGCGAAGTCAGGGCCAATCAGGGTGTGCGCCTCGTCGCCAAGGAAAATTGCCGCCTTTGAGCCTCCCCGGTCGGCGAAGTCCGACAGCACACTTTCGATCTGGGCGGTCGAGCCGATCACACGCACGCCCCGAACACTCTGCCCAACACTAAGAGAGGCGTCAGAGATGATGCCGACCGGGGAGTAGCCGACACTGTCTCCGCGGGTCTGGCCGCGCAGAAAGGCGTCCGCTTGATCAGGAGAGCCGATCAGCACGAGCGCGGAGGCGCCGTCCCTGCGCAGGGTGCCTGCGACCAAGGCCTGCATCAGGCCGCCGAGGCCACCCTCGTGCAACATTCGTCGCAAAATCAGCAGGCCCGCAGCAAGGCCCAGGTCCAATCCCAAGGTGAGGATCAGCATAGACCGCGGCAAAAGCCATCCCCGGTCGATGATGAAGATCAGCAGCAAGAGGAACAGAAAGGACGTGACCGAACTGCGAACAAGCGCAACGAGGTCGTGCATTGAAATGTATCGCCAATGGGCGCGGCGCATGCCCACGCCGTAATCAACGAACAGTCCGATTGTGGCGAACAGGACGCCATAGGACCAGACGACGTCCAGACTGGCCGCAACAGCTTCAACGGAAAACGCGGCCCCAGCGGCGATCCAGTAGCCGCAGACAACGGCGAAGAAGCGGATTAGGCCCCTGATCAGGAATTTCGCGAGCACCGACAACAGCTATCCTCCGAATGGCCGCTTCCTAGTGGTTGGCACAACGGTTCGCAACTGCTCGGAGGTGGGTTTGCGAGCCACGGCCAAAGCCGCTAACGCCACGCGTTGCATTGACCGCGTCGGTCAGGAGTGAGGTTGTCGATGATCCGCATTCTAGATTTCAGCGCGGCCCTGACGGGGCTTCTCGTCGCCGTTCCCGTGATCGGGCTGTGCATGATGATCCACCGCCTTACGGCGAAGGGATCGCCCATATTCGCGCAACCGCGGGTGGGCCGCGGCGAGGTGATCTTCACCTGCTACAAGCTGCGGACCATGGCTCCCGGAACCCCCAGCCTGGGAACTCACGAGGTGGGTGTGGCCGCCGTGACGCCGCTTGGCGGTTTTCTTCGGCGCTTCAAACTTGATGAATTGCCCCAACTCTGGAACGTCCTGAAGGGGGAAATGAGCCTGGTAGGGCCCCGCCCGTGCCTTCCCGGACAGACCGGCGTCATAGAGGCCCGCCGGGCGCTGGGAATCTATACCGTTCGGCCAGGCGTGACCGGTCCCGCACAGGTCCTCGGAATAGATATGTCCACCCCCGAACGCCTCGCAGCAGCCGATGCCGTCTGGGTAGCCAACCCGACTTTTCTTCGGTATTGCCGCGTGCTGTTCGCGACCGCGAGCGGACGAGGCTTCGGCGACAGGATCAAGGTCTTAGAACCGAGCGACCAGTGACGCCAATCATTCAAGGCAGTGACGGATGCGCAAAGGTATTATTCTCGCGGGCGGATCCGGTACGCGTCTTCACCCGGTCAGCAAGGTCGTGAGCAAGCAGCTCATGCCCGTCTATGACAAACCGATGATATACTACCCGCTGTCGGTTCTCTTGTATGCGGGATGCCGGGAAATACTGATTATAACCACGCCGCAGGATCAAGCGGCGTTTCAGGCTTTGCTGGGGGATGGCTCCGGTTGGGGCGTGGAAATCTCCTACGCGACCCAGCCCAGGCCCGACGGTCTGGCGCAGGCCTATCTGATCGCCGCCGACTTTCTGGACGGCGCGCCCTCGGTGCTGGTGTTGGGCGACAACATTTTCCACGGACACGGCCTTCCCGAGCTGCTGGCCAGTGCTGATGCGCGTCAGCAGGGCGCGACAGTATTCGGCTATTATGTCGGCGACCCGACACAGTATGGGGTGGTCTCGTTCGACGCGAACGGCAATGCGGAAACACTGGAAGAAAAGCCGACCCAGCCGCGATCGAACTACGCCGTTACCGGGCTGTATTTCTACGACGGTCGCGCGACCGAATTCGCCCGCGCACTCAAGCCGTCGCCGCGCGGAGAGCTTGAGATCACGGATCTGAACCGGATCTATCTGGAGGCCGGCGCGCTCAACGTCGAGATCATGGGGCGTGGCTATGCCTGGCTGGACACCGGGACCCATGCGTCACTGCTGGACGCCGGTCTGTTCGTCAGGCTGATCGAAGACCGGCAGGGCCTCAAGATTTGCTGCCCCGAGGAGATCGCCTGGCGCATGGGATATATCGACACCGATCGCCTGATTGATCTGGCCCAGCCCCTCAAGAAGAGCGGCTATGGCGAGTATCTTCTTCGAATGGTCGCAGACGGGACCGGACGATGAGATTTCTCGACGTTCCGATCGACGGCGCCAAGTTGATCGAGCCAAAGGTTTTCGGCGACGACCGCGGGTTCTTCATGGAAACGTGGAACGCGGCGACTTTCGCCCAGGGCGGCCTAGATCTGACGTTTGTCCAGGACAATCACAGCTTGTCGTCGGCAGGGGTCCTTCGCGGGATGCATTTCCAGGTCGGCCGGCCCCAGGGCAAACTCGTCCGCGTCGTGGCCGGAGCGGCCTATGACGTCATCGTCGATCTGCGCCAGAAATCTCCCACGTTCGGTCGGTGGTACGGGGTCGAGTTGACGGCCTCGAACCGGCGGATGCTATGGGCGCCCCCTGGCATGGCTCATGGTTTTGTCAGCCTGGAGGACGGCACACAGTTCGTCTACAAATGCACAGATTTCTACGCGCCCGAGCTTGAGCGGAGCTTGCTGTGGAACGATCCGGAGGTCGGCATCGACTGGCCCCTCGCCAAGCTAGGCGATCCTGTGCTTTCACAGAAGGACATGGAAGGACTGCCTCTCGCGCGGTGCGAAACCTACTGATGCGGGCGCTCGTTTTTGGAGCGGACGGCCAGCTCGGGCGGTCCTTGACGATGGTCGCGCCGGCCGACGCCGAGGTTGTCGCCCTCGGTCGCGCGGGCTGCGACATCGCGGATCGCACGGCGATCGAATCGGCAATCGAGCGAACCTCGCCCGACATCATATTCAACGCCGCCGCCTATACGGCCGTTGATGCGGCCGAGGACAATGCCGACCTCGCCGGACTCATCAATCGCGACGCGGTCGGCTGGATCGCGCAAGCCGCGTCGGCAAGAGGGGCGCGGCTTGTCCACGTCTCAACCGATTTTGTTTTCGATGGGCGGGCATCGCGTCACTATTCCACCGATGCGCCGACCAACCCTCTAAGCGTCTACGGGCGCACCAAAAGCGAGGGTGAGATTGAGGCGCTTCTGGACGGGTCGCATCTCGTCGTTCGCACCTCATGGGTCTATGCTGCCCAAGGCGCCAACTTCGTCCTGACAATGCTGCGGCTGATGAGGGAGCGCGGCTCGGTGCGTGTCGTGGCTGACCAGATCGGATCGCCAACCTATGCTCCAGCCTTGGCGACCGTTCTTTGGCAACTGGCGGGTCAGGACGCCCGCGGCATCTTTCATGTCACCGACGCCGGTGTGGCGAGTTGGTACGATTTCGCTGTCGCCATCGCTGAAGAAGCGCAGGCGGCCGGCCTTCTGCCGAAACCGGTCAGTGTCTCTCCGATCTCAAGCTCCGAGTTTCCGATGAAGGCGATCCGGCCGTCTTTCAGCGTGCTGGACAAGACCGCGACTGTTCGGGCGCTCGGCCGGGACCTTCCGCACTGGCGCGCCAATCTTCGTCTTATGATCAAAGAGGTTCAGGCCTTTGGCTAGACTGCTTGTCACCGGCGGAGCCGGCTTCATCGGCGCCAATTTCGTTCACTACTGGCGTCAGCATCACCCGGGCGATCAACTCGTCGTGCTCGATGCCCTGACCTACGCCGGAAA
>CALRJO020000038.1:0-26670 GCA_943367565.1 Brevundimonas vancanneytii | reverse complement strand
TGAAGACCCGCTATCCCGGCGCCCTGGTCCGGATCGGCCCGGAGGCCACCGAACACGCCGTGCGCTCCGTCGACGCCGACGCCCTGTCGCGGGCGCGGTTCGTGGTGTTCTCGACCCACGGTCTGATGGCCGGCTCCGCGGCCGCCGAGCCGGGACTGGTGATGACCCCGCCCGATCAGGCCACCGAGGCCGACGACGGCTATCTGAGCGCTTCGGAAGCGGCCCAGCTGCGGCTCAACGCCGAGTTCGTGGTGCTGTCGGCCTGCAACACCGCCGCCTCCGACGGCCGGCCCGGCGGCGAGGGGCTGTCGGGGCTGGCGCGCGCCTTCTTCTACGCCGGCGCCCGGTCGGTGATGGTGTCGCACTGGGAGGTGTCGGACGCGGCGACCACCACCCTGATCACCTCCACCTTCGCCGATCTGGACACCAGCCGGGCCGGCGATCCGGGCGTTCGCGCCCGAGCCCTGCAGACCGGCATCCGGGCCGTCCGCGCCGAACGCCGCTGGGCCCACCCGGCCTATTGGGCGGCCTTCACCCTGGTCGGCGAGCCCGGCTAGGCTCCGGCCTTCCTCGCGAAGCCGAGCGCCCCTTCGGCCAGCATCGGCACCTGCGCCGCCATGGTCCGGGCGTGTTCCGAGGCCGCCGTGCCGTCGCGCACCCGTCCGGCGATTCCCTGGCAGATGGCCGCCAGCCGGAACAGGTTGTAGGCGAACAGCCAGTCCAGATTGGCCGGCGTCGTCCCGGTCAGCCGGGCGTAGCGTTCGACCGTCTCGGCCACCGAGGGGATGCCCAACGCCTCGATATCGGCGCCGGCGAGGCCATTGCGCGCCGTCGCCGGTATGACCCAGGCGATCAGAAGATAGGAAAAGTCCGCCATCGGATCACCCAGGGTCGACAGCTCCCAATCGAGCACGGCGCGCACCTGCGGCCCGTCGGGCGCGAGGATCAGATTGTCGAGGCGGAAGTCGCCGTGGACGATCCGGGTCGGCCCGTCCGGCGGCAGGGTGGCCGGCAGGAATTCGATCAACCGGTCCATGGCTGGGATCGGCTCGATCTCGGAAGCGCGGTACTGCTTCGTCCAGCGTCCGACCTGGCGCTCGAAATAGTTGCCGGGCCGTCCATAGTCGGACAGTCCGATCGCCGCGGGATCGAACGCGTGCAGCGCCGCCAGCGTATCGACCTGACTGTCATAGATGGCGCGGCGCTGCGCGGGATCCATCCCCGGCAGTTTCAGGTCCCAAAGCACCCGGCCCTCGACCTTGTCCATGACGTAGAACATCGATCCGATGACCGCATCGTCCGTACACAGCGCATATGGGCGCGCCACTGGATATCGCTGCCTGTGCAGGGCCGAGATGACGGTGAATTCGCGGTCGACCGCATGGGCGCTGGGCAGCAGGGTCCCCGGGGGCTTGCGGCGCAGCACATAGGCGTGCCCCGGCGTGACCAGCTCATAGGTCGGGTTGGACTGGCCGCCCTTGAACTGGCGCACTGTCAGGGGGCCGGCGTAGCCCTCGACATGGCCCGCCAGCCAGCGGTCGAGCGCCGCCTCGTCCAGCGCATAGCGGGGATCGACCTCCCGGGTGCCGGAAAAGGTCGACTGGGCGTCGTCGGGAGCGGTCTGGGTCATGCGTCTTCCGGGTGGGCGGCGATGATGGCCGCGCGCACGGCGCCGCGCCAGCCCTTCAACAACCGGGCGCGTTCGTCCGGGGCCATTCGCGGGGTCCAGCGCGCCGGCGCCTCGACCGGATGATCCTCCAGATCGCCGATCAGGCCGACGCCCAGCGCCGCCAGCCTGGCCGCGCCGAGGGCCGTCATCTCCTGAAACGCCGGCCGCTCGACCACCACGTCGCAGATATCGGCCACGAACTGCATGGCGAAGGCGTTGGCGGTGACGCCGCCATCGACCTTGAGCACCTTGAGCGGGGGCGCCCCGTCTTTCGCCAACGCATCGAGCAGGTCGCGGGTCTGATAGGCCAGAGATTCCAGCGCCGCCCGCACCATCTGGGCCGGCCCGCTGTCGCGGGTCAGGCCGACGATGGTCCCGCGCGCCTCCGGCTCCCACCACGGCGCGCCCAGGCCGGTGAAGCCGGGGACCAGATAGACGCCGCCATTGTCCTTCAGTCCCTGGGCCATGGCCTCGGACTGGCGCGACTCGGTGATGACCTTGAGCCCGTCGCGCAGCCACTGGATGGCCGAGCCGGCCGAGAAGATCGAACCCTCGAGGGCATAGGCGACATCGTCTCCGACAGCATAGCCCATCGTGCCGAGCAGCCGGCTGGTCGAGCCGACCGGTTCGGCCCCGACATTGGCGACGAGGAAGGCGCCGGTGCCATAGGTGATCTTGGCGTCCCCGGCCCTGAGCGCGCCATGACCGACCAGCGCCGCCTGCTGGTCTCCCGCCGCCCCGTGGACCGGCAGGGGCGCGCCGAACAGGGCCGGGTCGCAGTCGCCCAGATGATCGGCGCAGCCGCGGATTTCCGGCAGGGCAGCCATCGGCACATTGAACAGCTCCGCCAGGTCCGGCCGCCACGCGCGCGTCGACAGATCCATCAGCGAGGTGCGGCTGGCGTTGGTGGCGTCGGTGACGTGGCTCGCGCCGCCGGTCAGTTTCCAGATCAGCCAGGTCTCGATGGTCCCGACCTTGACCTCGCCGGCCCCGGCCCGTTCCCGGGCGCCGGGCACGGCGTCGAGCAGCCAGGCGAATTTCGAGGCCGAGAAATAGGGGTCGAGGATCAGGCCGGTCGCCGCCTGCACCATCGGCTCATGCCCGGCGGCGGCCAGTTTCGCGGTGGCGTCCGCCGTGCGCCGGTCCTGCCAGACGATGGCGCGGTGCAGGGGCTCGCCGGTCGCGGCGTCCCACAGCACGGAGGTCTCGCGCTGGTTGGTGATGCCGACGGCGGCGAACCGGCCGACCCCGCCGGCCTTGCGGATCACCTCGCGGCAGGTCTGCAGGGTCGCGGTCCAGATCTCGGCGGCGTCATGCTCGACCCAGCCCGGCTTCGGAAAATGCTGTTCCAGCTCGATCTGACTGACGGCGACCGGGCGCAGCCCGCCCTCCGGCGCGCATTCGAAGGCGATGGCGCGGGTCGAGGTCGTGCCCTGGTCGATGGCGAGAATGAGGGACTGCATCCGTGCAGGTTAGAGCGGCGGTCGCCAGACTCAACCGATCATCGCGGCGAAGCCGCAACCCGGGATCCTCGGGTCCGGGGCCGGCTGGTTCATCACGAAGGACACGAAGGACCACGAAGGGCACGAAGGCCGAGAATCCATGCCCAGGCCCCTTCGTGCCCTTTGTGTCCTCTTCTTCGTGCCCTTTGTGGTGAACCTTCAACCCGTCAGAACGACGCCCGGAAGCCCGGCTTTCGCCGGGACGGATGCGTCGGTATGGATATCCCATGCACACCGCCTCCTTCGCCGGCGTCCGCGACGCCGCCCGCCAGATCGCCGGCCAGGCCGTGCGCACCCCCCTGATCGAGAGCCCGGCGCTGAATGCGCTCACCGGCGGCCGCATCCTGCTGAAGGCCGAGAACCTGCAGCGCGCCGGGGCCTTCAAATTCCGCGGGGCGTGGAACCGCATCAGCCGGCTGACGGATGAGGAGAAGGCGCGGGGCGTCGTCGCCTATTCCTCGGGCAACCACGCCCAGGCCGTGGCCGCCGCGGCGCAAATCCTCGGCATCGAGGCCATCATCGTCATGCCCGCCGACAGTCCGAAGGTGAAGGTCGAGGGCGTCATCGGCTTCGGCGGCGAGGTGCGGATGTACGACCGCTATACCGAAAGCCGCGAGGCCATCGGCGAGGAGATCGCGGCGTCGAAGGGCTCGATCCTCGTGCGCCCGTTCGACGACCCCTTCGTCATCGAGGGCCAGGGCTCCATCGGGCTGGAGATCATGGATCAGGCCGACGACCGCCTCGACCAGCTGGTCTGCGGCGCCTCGGGCGGCGGCCTGATCGCGGGCATCAATCTGGTGATGGAAGCCCTGTCGCCGGACACGCCGGTGATCGCGGTCGAGCCGAAACACTACAACGACATGCAGCTGTCGATCGCCGCCGGCGAACGTCTGACCCATCCGCCGGCGCCGGGCACCATCTGCGACGCCCTGATGACCGACCGGCCGGGCGAGCTGACCTTCCCCATCAATCGCCGCGTCGACCGGGTCGAGACCGTATCGGACGCCGAGGTCGCCGAGGCCGTCCGCTACGCCTTCCGGGTGCTGAAACAGGTGGTCGAGCCGGGCGGCGCCGTGTCGCTGGCCGCGGTGCTGGCGGGCAAGGTCGAGACGCGCGACCGCACCACCGCCGTCATCCTGTCGGGCGGCAATGTCGATCCGGCCCTGTTCGCCGCCATCATCGAAGACCGCTTCACGCCTATCCCCTGAGGAATCTGACGCCATGACCGAACGCAAGGGAATGCCCACCCCCGTCGCCGACCTGGCCGGGATGATCGGTCAGGAGATCGGCGTCAGCCGCTGGATCACCGTCGACCAGGCCCGCATCGACGCCTTCGCCGAGATCACCGAGGACCGTCAGTTCATCCATATCGATCCGGTGGCGGCGGCGCAGACGCCGTTCGGCGGCGCCATCGCCCACGGCTTCCTGACCCTCAGCCTGCTGTCGGCCATGACCTATGACGCCGTCCCGCCGCTGGAGGGCGTGGTGATGGGGGTCAACTACGGCTTCGACAAGCTGCGCTTCCTCGCCCCGGTGCCGGCGGGCTCGAAGGTCCGGGGGCGGTTCAAACTCCTGTCCGCCGAGGACAAGGGCGGCGGCCGCTGGTTGCTGAAGCACGAGGTCACGGTCGAGATCGAGGGGGCGGACAAGCCGGCCCTGATCGCGGAATGGCTGGGGATGCAGGTGGTGGGTCAGACTTGAATACAACCCATGTTTGTGTAAATGTGCCCGCTCATTCCGGCGAAAGCCGGGACCCAGTTCTTTCGTTGCGTACGGAGGTTCCGGTTGGCGTTCTTCACCTACATCGTCGCCAGCCGCCGGAACGGAACCCTCTACACGGGCTCGACTGACAATCTGATCAAGCGGATCAACGAGCACCGCGAAAAGCGGCGGGATGGGTTCACCGCGAAATACGGCGTGGCCAATCTTGTCTGGTTCGAGGTGCATGAAACCCGGCATGCCGCATTCCGGCGCGAACGCCAGATCAAGGAATGGAAGCGGTCATGGAAGCTGGAGCTGATCGAGCGTCAGAACCCGGGCTGGACTGATCTGTTCGACTCGCTACCCGGCCAGGACTGCGTTTGAGCAAAAGCACTGGGTCCCGGCTTTCGCCGGGATGAGCGGATAGAGGGGTTCACCCCTCCCCCAGACACCGCAACGCCACTTCCAGATTCCGCAGCCCGTCCTCCCCCGTCACCGCCGGCGGCTCTCCCGTGCGGATCGCATGCGCGAACGCCTCCAGCTCCTTCTTCAACGGCTCGGCGGGCCAGCTGTTGACGGCGCGGGTCTGGTAGGAGCCGTCGGCCTGCTGGCCGAAATACTCCGTGACCTGACGGGTGATCAGATCGGCGACCACGAACCGGTTCATGGTGGCGACCTGCAGGGTGCGGACCTTGTAGGGCGTGACCCAGTTGGTGGTGATATGGGCTATGGTTCCGTTGGCCAGCCGGAACTGCAGCAGGGCTGTGTCCTCGCGCTCGGCCTTGGTGCGCGCAAGCTGCGGCTGGACCTCGACGATTTCGGACTCCGTGAGGTGGCGGATGATGTCGATGTCATGCACCGCCAGGTCGATAACCACCCCGACCTCGCCCATGCGCGGCGGGAAGGGGCCGACGCGGGTGATCTGGATCGAGATGACATTGTCGCCGTCGATGGCGCGCTTGACCGCCTCGACCGCCGGATTGAACCGCTCGACCTGGCCGACCATCAGCACGCGGTTGTTGGCCCTGGCCGCGTCGATCATCCGCTGGGCGTCGGCGACGGTGGCGGCGATCGGTTTCTCCACCAGCACATGGACCCCGGCCTCCAGCAGGGCCACGCCCAGCTCGGCGTGGTGCCGGTTCGGCGTCGCGACCACGGCGGCGTCCAGACCGGCGGCGACGAAGTCGGCGGCGGTGGTGAAGGCCCGGGCGTCATACAGGCCGGCGACGCCCTCGGCCGTGGCGGCGTCGGGATCGAAGACGGCGGTCAGGTCGAAGTCGCGAATGTCCGACAGCACGCGGGCGTGGTTGCGCCCCATGACGCCGACGCCGGCGACGCCGACCTTGAGCGGAGGGAGGTGTTGGGTCATGCGCGAACCTTAGCGGAAGCCGGCGACCGCCGCGATGATCCTGTCCTGCGTAGCCTCGTCGAGGTCGGCGTGCATCGGCAGGCTGACCACCCGCTGCATCAGCCGTTCCGTCACCGGCAGGCCCTGCGGGCCTCGCGGATACATGTCATAGGCCGGCTGCAGGTGCAGCGGGATCGGATAATAGACCGCCGTCGGCACGCCCTGTTCCTTCAGATGCGCGGCCAGACCGTCCCGGTCCTCATGCTCGATCGTGTACTGGGCCCAGTTGGAAACGTTTCCGGCGGGCACGTCCGGCACGGCCGCCACATACGGGCGCAGGCCCTCGTTGTAGCGGGCGGCGATGCGGTTGCGCCATTCGATCTCCTGACCGAACACCTTCAGCTTCTCGATCAGGACGGCGGCCTGGATGGTGTCCAGACGGCTGTTCAGGCCGATGCGCATGTTCAGGTATTTGGGGTCGTGATCAAAGGTCTTGCCCTCCAGATCGCGCGCCACCGCCTTGCCGTGCACCCGGATCGAGTCGATCAGCTGGGCCAGATCATCGTCGTCGGTCAGCACCGCCCCGCCGTCGCCGTAGCAGCCCAGGGGCTTGGCCGGGAAGAAGCTGGTGGTGGTGATGTCGGCCCATTTCAGCGGATGGTCGCCGTCGATGGTGCAGCCGAACCCCTGGGCCGAATCCGCGATCAGCTTGAGGCCGTGCTTGTCGCAGATGGCCTTGATGGCCGGATAGTCGGCGGGCTGGCCGAAGAGATCGACCGCGATGACCACGCGCGGCGTCAGCCGGCCTTCCTTCAGCGTCGCCTCGATGGCCGCCTCCAGGTGGCCGGGGTCCATGTTGTAGGTCTTCGCGTCCACGTCGATGAACACCGGCTCGGCGTCGAACCACGGCACGATCTCGGCGGTGGCGGCGAAGGTGAAGCTGGGCACGAAGACCGCGTCGCCCCGGCCGATCCGCCAGGCCATCAGCGGCAACGCCAGCGCATCCGTCCCGTTCGCGCAGCCCAGGGCGTGCCTCGCCTGGCCGAAGGCGGCGAGGTCGGCCTCGAATTGTCGCACCTGCGGCCCCATGACCCAGGCCCCGCCCACCACGGCGGCCTGCACGGCGGCCTCGATCCGGCCGTCGAGGCGGAGGCGCTGGGCCTGCAGGTCGATGAAGGGAATGGTCATGTCGGGACGATCTCCGGGCGCGCGGCGATACGGCGGGCGTTCAGCGCCGCCGTGATTGCGGCCTCCTACCAAATCGTCCGCCGTCCCGCCAAATCCTGCGCCGTCACTTCACGTGACGGGTTGCAACGACACTGTACGGCGCCGTATGGCCGGGAACCATGAATTCCGGCGTACCCGCCGTCTTCCTCGATCGCGACGGCGTTCTGATCGAGGACACCGGCTATCCCCATCTTGAAGAAGAGCTTCGCATCATGCCCGGGGCGCCCGAGGCCGTGCGGCGTCTGAACCAGCTCGGCTATCTGTGCGTCATCGTGACCAATCAGTCGGGCGTGGCCCGCGGCCTGTTCAGCGAAGACCAGATGAAGGCCTTCAACGCCCTGGTCGTGCGCCGGCTCGCGGCCAAGGGGGCGGTGATCGGCGCCGTCTACGCCTGTCCCTTCCACGCCGAGGGCCGGGTCGAGGCCTATATCCATCCCGACCATCCGGACCGGAAGCCCAACCCCGGCATGATCCTGCGTGCCATCGCCGACCACGGCATCGATCCGGCGAGGAGTTTCATGATCGGCGACCAACCCTCCGACATGGAGGCCGCCCGCCGCGCCGGCGTGCCGGGCTTCCGCTTCGAGGGCGGCGACCTGTATGAATTCGTCAAGGACCTGCTCGGCCACTGACGGTTGGGCGCTGATCGTCAGTTCGCGTCGGGTGGGAATTCCCAGGCCGATGAAATAGGTTGGCTCGACAGTCCCGGAGCCTTCCATGTCCCAAACCTTCGCCGAACGCCGCTGGTCCAGTTCCGACGGGCTGAGCCTGTTCGCCCGCGACTATGCGGCGGCGTCGGGGACGGCGAAACTGCCGGTCATCGCCATCCACGGCCTGACCCGCAATTCGGCGGATTTCGACGCCATCGCGCCGCTGATCGCCCAGAGTGGGCGGCGGGTGCTGGCCGTGGATATCCGGGGCCGCGGCCAGTCGGACCGGGCGCCCGATCCAATGACCTATCAGCCCGTGACCTATGCCCAGGACGTGCTGGCCCTGATGCGGGATCTGGGCATCGAGCGGGCGGTCTTCCTCGGCACCTCAATGGGCGGGCTGATCACCATGGCCCTGGCCGCCATCAGGTCGAAGGTCATCGCCGCCGCCATCATCAACGACGTCGGGCCCGAGGTCTCGCCCGTGGGTCTGGGCCGGATCGCGGCCTATGCCGGACAACCTGTGGAGATCGAAAGTTGGGCCGATGCGGCGGCCTATGTGCGCAAGCTCAACGAGGTCGCCCTGCCGAACTATTCCGACGCCGACTGGGACGCCTTCGCCCGCCGCACCTTCCGCATGGGCACCGAGGGGACGCCCATTCCGGACTATGATCCCGACATCATGGTCCCGATCCGGGCGGCGGGGGCCAAGGCCCTGGTGCCCAATCTGTGGCCCTTCTTCACCCGCCTGGCCCGGGGCCGGCCGGTGCTGCTGGTGCGCGGCGAGATCTCCGACCTGCTCAGCCCCGAGATCGCGGCGAAGATGCGCAAACGCGCGCCGAAGATGGATTTCATCGAGGTTCCCGGCGTCGGCCACGCCCCCATGCTGGACGAGCCCGAAGCCAAGGCGGCGATTTTTCCGTTCCTGAGCGAGCTGCCCTGAGGCGGGTGATTGGTGGTTGGTGATTGGTGACCGCGGGGTTCGCTGATGGCGGGCCGCTGAATGCGGGGCGTGGCGGCATCAACCACCAATCACCAATCACCAATCACCCCTCCGGGACGTTCGCCTCCAGCTCATCCAGCCACACCCGGGCGGTCGCATCCGAAGGCGCGCGCCAGTCGCCGCGCGGACTGAGCGAGCCGCCGGTGACCACCTTGGGCCCGTTGGGCAGGGCGGACCGCTTGAACTGACTGGTCTGGAAGAAGCGGAACAGAAATTTCCGCAGCCAGTGTTTGATCGTGGCGAGGTCGTATTCGATCCGCTCGGCCTCGGGCGTGGCGGTCGGCCAGTGCCCCGTCGCCGCGTCCTTCCACGCTTCGTGCGCCAGATACGCCACCTTCGACGGCTTCAGGCCGAAGCGGGTGACGTAGAACAGGAAGAAGTCGTTCAGGGCATAGGGACCGACCGTCGCCTCGGTCGACTGGATCTTTCCGTCGGCGCCGGCGGGGATCAGTTCGGGCGAGATCTCGGTGTCGAGAACGGCCAACAGTACGGCGGCGGCCTCGCCCGAATGCTCCTTCGTCGCCACCCAGCGGATCAGGTGCCGGATCAGGGTCTTCGCCACCCCGCCGTTGACGTTGTAGTGGCTCATATGGTCGCCGACGCCATAGGTGCACCAGCCCAGCGCCAGTTCCGACAGGTCGCCGGTGCCCAGCACGAAGGCGCCGTTCTGGTTGGCCAGCCGGAACAGATAGTCCGTCCTCAGGCCGGCCTGCACATTCTCGAAGGTGATGTCGTGGACCGGTTCGCCCTTCGCGAACGGATGGCCGATGGCCTCCAGCATGGTCGTCGCGGTCGGCCGGATGTCGATCTCGGCCCCGGTGACGCCCAGCGCCTTCATCAGCGCCCAGGCGTTGGACTTCGTGCCTTCGGAGGTGGCGAAGCCGGGCAGGGTGTAGCCAAGGATGCCGGCGCGCGGCAGGCCCAGCCGGTCGAAGGCGCGGCAGGCGACCAGCAGGGCCTGGGTCGAATCCAGCCCGCCCGAGACGCCGATGACCAGCCGCTCGCCATTGGTCGCCTTCATCCGGCGCATCAGCCCCTGGACCTGGATGTTGAAGGCCTCGTAGCAGTCCTGGTCGAGCCGGGCCGGGTCGTCGGGCACGAAGGGGAAGCGGTCCATCGGCCGGATCAGGTCCGCCGGGCCGTCGCCGCCGGCCGTCTCGAACGGCACGACCGTCGCCGGCTCCCCCTCGATCCGCGCGCAATCGGCGAAGGTGCCGTTGCGCAGCCGGTCCAGACCGATCCGCTCGACATCGATGTCGGCGATCGTCAGATGGCTTTCCAGCGCGAACCGTTCGCCCTCGGCCAGCCGGGCGCCGAGTTCGTGGATCGTCGCCTGTCCGTCCCAGGCCAGGTCCGTGGTGCTCTCGCCCCAGCCGGAGGCGGCGAAGACATAGGCGGACAGGGTCCGCGCCGACTGGCTGGCGCACAGCAGGGCGCGCTCGTCGGCCTTGCCGATGACGATGTTGGAGGCCGACAGATTGAGCAGGATGCGCGCGCCGGCCAGCGCCGCCCGGGTCGAGGGGGGCTGGGGGGCCCAGAAGTCTTCGCAGATCTCGGCCGAGAAGACGAAACCGGGGCGGTCGACGGCCTCGAAGATGAGTCCTGGGGCGAAATCGACCGGCTCGCCGTTGAGGACCACCGTGTCTTCGGACCGACTGGCCGCCGGGGCGAACCAGCGCTTCTCATAATATTCCCGGTAGTTGGGCAGGTAGGTCTTGGGGACGACGCCGAGCACCGAGCCCGAACCCAGCACCACGGCGCAGTTGTAGAGGGCGTCGCCGTTGCGGATCGGGGCGCCGATGACGGCGATCACCCCCGCGGCGTCGGCGGCCTCGGCCAACACGGCGATCCGGCGCTCCACCTCGGCCAGCAGGGCGTCCTGCATCAACAGGTCATCGATGGCGTAGCCGCTCAGCGACAGCTCGGGGAAGACCATCAGGTCGACGCCCTGTTCGCCCGCCTGTTTGATCAGGGCGATATGCTCGGCGGCGTTGGCGGCGGGGTCGGCAGTGTGCACCACCGGCGTCGCGGCGGCCACGCGGACGAAGCCGTGGGTGCGAGGACTATGGAACGCTTCGGCCATTATCTCTTCCGCTCATCCCCGCGAAAGCGGGGACCCAGTGCTGTCCAGCGTGGCGCGGCTGGATCAAGGGATATGCTCATACAGGACATAACGGATCACCCAAAGAACTGGGTCCCCGCTTTCGCGGGGATGAGCGGATTTCAACATTCAGTCGAACTTTCACGCTCTTGGTGATTTTGCCGAACGAACCCGCTAAGCCCGCTGAATGAACGACGCGCCGAAAAAGGGCTGGCTCTCGCGCCTGACCGAGGGCCTTTCCCGCTCCTCGAAACAGATGACCGAACAGGTCGTCGCGACCTTCATCAAGGAACCGCTGTCCGAGGCCGCCCTCGAGGGGCTGGAGGAGCATCTGCTGGAGAGCGATCTCGGGCCCGCGGCCACCGACCGGATCGTGGCCCGGTTCCGCGAGCTGCGCTTCGGCGCCGGCGCCAATGAGCGTGAGGTCAAGGAGGCGCTGGCCGAGGCCGTCGCCGCCGAATTGGTGAACCACGAGGCCCGCTACGAACCACTGAACGGCGCTCGCCCCTTCGTCACCCTGTTCGTCGGGGTCAACGGCTCGGGCAAGACCACGACCCTGGGCAAGATCGCCGCCGACCTGACCGGACAGGGGGCGAAGGTGATGATCGTCGCCTGCGACACATTCCGCGCCGCCGCCCGCGAACAGCTCAAAATCTGGGCCGAGCGCGCCGGGGCGACCTTCGAAAGCCGTCGCGACGGCGCGGACCCCGCCGGCCTCGCCTTCGACGCCTATACCAAGGCGAAGGCGGAAGGGTTCGATGTCGTCCTGATCGACACCGCCGGACGGCTGCAGAACAAGACCGCCCTGATGGACGAACTGCTGAAGATTGTCCGGGTGCTGAAAAAGATCGACCCCGAGGCGCCGCACGAGACCCTGCTGGTGCTGGACGCCACCGTGGGACGCAACGCCCTCGCCCAGGAACAGATCTTCGGCCGGACGGCCTATGTCTCCGGCCTGGTCATGACCAAGCTGGACGGGACGGCGCGCGGCGGGGTTCTGGTGCCCGTCGCCCAGGCCTCGGACGCCCCGATCAAGCTGATCGGCGTGGGCGAAGGCATCGAGGATCTGCAACCCTTCGACGCCCGGGCCTTTTCAAGATCGCTGGTGGGGCTTGAGGACTGACGCATGAGTGACGACACCGCCCCGCTTCCGCCCGCGCCAAGGGAATCCCGCCTGCGACAGCTGGTCGATTTCAGCGGCCTTCTGGCCTTCGGCCTCGCCTTCCTCGTCATGCGCCTGCGCGGCCTGGGCGGCGACGAGGCCCTGGTCAACGCCACCTGGTTCCTGGTCGCGGGGTCCGCCGTGGGCGTGGCGATCGGCCTGATCGTCGAAAAGCGGCTGGCCCTCCTGCCCCTGCTGGTCGGCGGCTTCGCCCTGGTCTTCGGCCTGCTGACCCTGTTCACGGGCGACGGTCTGTGGGTCAAGCTCAAGGTCACCATCCTCAACAGCTGTCTCGCCATCGCCCTGCTGGGCGGCCTGTGGCTCGGCAAACAGCCGCTGCGGGCCCTGCTCGGGACGGTCATTCCGATCAACGACCGGGCCTGGCGCATCCTGACCTTCCGCTACGGCCTGTTCTTCCTGATGGTGGCGATCACCAACGAACTGATCCGCAGCGAGACCCTGGTCAGCTGGGCCGCCGCCCGTCTCGGCCGCGGCGAGGTCGATCCGGCCGATGTCTGGGTCAGTTTCCGGGGCGTGCTGTGGATGGCCTCTTCCGCCTTCGGCCTGTCCCAGATTCCGCTGATCATGCGCAACCTGACCTCGACCGACAAACCGGTCGATCCGATGGCTCCGGCGGAGCCCGACACCGCGCCTTGAACCGTCGGCGGATCGTCCGTCGTCAAACCGTTAAGTGCGGCTGCTAGGTCTGCAGCGTTGAGACCAAGGGGATAGGGTTCATGGTCAAGTCCGGGAACAAGTCGAAGCGCGGCGGAGGACTGGGCGGATCGCCCAGCCATCTGATGCACCGCGTGCTGCAGCTCGCGCTCGACATCTATTCCGAGGAAATGGGCCCCGACGGTCTGACCCAGCGTCAGTTCGCCGTGCTGGAGGCGGTGTCGCAGAAATCAGGCCTGACCCAGACCGATCTGGTCCGCGCCACGGGCATCGACCGCTCGACCCTGGCCGATCTGGTCTCGCGCATGACGACCAGGGGACTGCTGGACCGCGAAAAGTCGGCCATCGACGCCCGCGCCAAGGCCGTCAGCCTGTCCGCCGCCGGTCAGGCCGCGCTGGACGCCGCCCGCCCCCGGGTCGAGGCCGCCGACAAACGGATCATGGCCCTGTTGCCCAAGGGCAAGCGCGACGGCTTCCTCGGCCTGCTGTCCGAACTGGCCGGCGAGGCCGACGCGGCCCCCGACAAGGCCAGGGCCGAAGCCAAGGCGGCCAAGAAGGCCGCGCGCGAGGCGAAGAAGGCCGAGAAGCTGGCGAAAAAGGCCGAGAAGCCGGCGAAGGCGAAGGCTGAGAAGCCGGTCAAGGTCGTGAAAGCGAAGAAGGCCAAGGCGGTAGAGCCGGCCTGACCCCTACCGCTATCGTCATTCCGGGCGAAGGCTCGCGCAGCGGGCCGTAGCCCCGGAACCCAGCGGCGCGCGGGAGCGCGACCCTGTCGAGAGCGCCGCTGCTCACGACAGCCTGCCTGAACAGATCGCCTTCGGCGCCGCTGGGTTCCGGCCTTCGCCGGAATGACGATAGCGGGGGGTGGTGCAGCCGCGCTATCTCAATCCATCAGCTGCTGGCTCAGATAAACATAGTGCCTGGCCCAGCGCCGCGCGTTGGCGACCGGGTCGGCGTCGTTGGAATGGCCGCCCGCCGTGTCCTCGAAATAGAGATGGTCGTGGCCCATCGCCGCCAGACGCGCGGCGAATTTGCGTGAGTGGCCAGGATGCACCCGGTCATCGCGCGTATTCGTCGTGATATAGACCCGCGGATACTCCGCACCCGGACGAAGCTGCTGATAGGCGGAATAGCGCGCGATCCAGGCGGCCTCTTCCGGGATGCGCGGGTCGCCGTACTCGCCGATCCATGAGGCCCCGGCGGGCAGTTCGTGATAGCGCAGCATGTCGATCAGCGGGCTCTCGATCACCGCCGCGTTGATCAGCTCCGGGTGCTGGGTCATCATCACCGAGGTCAGCACCCCGCCGTTGGACCGCCCGTAGATGCCGGTGCGGCGCGGCGAGCTGATGCCCCGCCGGTGCAGGTCCGCCGCGACCGCCGCGAAATCGTCGAAGGCCAGCTGGCGGTTCTCGTTCAGCACCGACTGGTGCCACCGCGGCCCGAACTCACCCCCGCCGCGGATATTGGCCTGGACGAAGACGCCGCCGTTCTCGAGCCAGAGCTTGCCCATCTCGGGCTTGTAGGCGGGCGGGAAGCTGACCTGGAAACCGCCGTAGCCGAACAGGATGGTCGGGGCCGATCCGTCCATCGCCATGTCGCGCGGGCGGGTGACGAAATAGGGAATCATGGTCCCGTCCGAGGACCGGACCTCGAACTGTTCGGTGATATGGGTTGAGGCGTCGAATTTGGGCGGGGCGGCGCGAAGTTGCGTCAACCCGGCTTCAGCGACGTCAAGCAGGCTGAGCGTCGGCGGGGACAGGAAGCCTTGCGTCGTCACAAACTGCCGGCCCGAGCTGCGTGACGAGTCGCCCAGCCCGACCGCAGAATTATCGGCCACTTCGATGTCGGTGCGCGGCCAACCGCGCTCGCCCCGATTCTGGAAGACCGCGACGCGCCCCACGACATTGTCGTCATAGGCGACGACCACCCGATCGTCGTGGACGGAGACCGAGCTGATCGACTGCCGGTCCCCCGGGGTGAAGATCACCTCCGTTGCGTTCATCAGCGTGAGGCTGTGGGCAGGGCTGCCCAGCTTGTTCATGTCCGCAGCCAGCAGCGTGCCCGCCGGCTGTGGTTCGCCCTGCCACTGCCAGTCCTGATCAAGGCCCACGATCAGTTGCTGGCCGATCATGCCATGGACGCTGACCCGCTCCGGCAGACCCAACAGGGTCGCCTGACCGGCATGAAGGATCCAGGTCTGTGCACGGAAGGTATCCAGCGGGCGGTGGATCAGCACCGCCTGCACCGCGCCGGCGCCGTCACGCAGCACGCGGGGACTCACCCCGTACCCTCCGTCCCCGATGTCGCCGCGATAGACCTCGGTCGCCTGGGCCAGGGTCTGGCCGCGCCTCAGCGACTTGACGATGAAGGGATAGCCGCTCTCGGTCAGGGTGCCGGGGCCGAAGTCGGTGGCCACCAGAAGCGTGTCCCTGTCCAGCCAGCTGATGCGGTGCTTGCCCTCGGGCAGCACGAAGCCGTCCTCGACCCACAGGCCGGTCGTCGTGTCGAACTCGCGCACCACCACGGCGTCCTTGCCGCCGTCGGACAGGGAGATCAGGCAGCGGGTCTCATCGGGCGCCAGACAGTTGGCGCCCTTCCAGACCCAGTCGCGGCCCTCGGCGCGGGCGAGGGCGTCGATGTCGAGCATCGTCTCCCAGCGGGTGTTCGACGAGCGGTAGGAGTCCAGCGTCGTGCGCCGCCAGATCCCCTTGGGATTGGCCGCGTCCTGCCAGAAATTGCCGATGCCGTCGCCGAGGAAGCTGGGCGACGGAATCCGGTCGGTGGCCGTCAGGATCGCCTCGGCCTGCCGGCGGAAGGTCTCGTAGCGACGGTCGCCATCCAGCGAGGCCAGCGCCCGGCGGTTGGACTCCGCCACGAAGGCCATCGCCTCGGTCCCGTTGACCTCCTCCAGCGCCAGATGGTCGTCGGCCGCGCGCACGCCGGCGGGGGTCAGGTCGGCGGGATAGTGGGGCGGCGGCGTCTGCATGACGCGCGGCACATCGGCGGCGTTCAGGGTAGGCAGCGGGATCGGCGCCGGGCCGCTCGCGCAGGCCGCCAGCAACAACGCCGGAAGGGCGGCGGACAGGATCAATCGGTTCATCGCACTACAACTTTCCGCTCATCGTGAGCTATTCCGCCGCCGGCGCATCCATCAGACGCCGGGTCAGATAGGTGTATTCCAGCGCCAGGCGCCGGGCGGTTTCGCGCAGGTTGGCGCCCGCCGCGTGGCCGCCGTCGGTGTTCTCGTAGAACAGCACCGGATAGCCCAACTCCAGCAGCCGCGCCGCCGCCTTGCGGGCGTGGCCCGGGTGGACCCGGTCGTCCTTGGTCGAGGTGTGGATGAAGACCTCGGGATAGGGCTGGCCCGCCTCAAGCCGCTGATAGGGCGAATAGGCCTCGATCCAGGCCCGTTCCTCCGGGATGTCCGGATTGCCGTATTCGGCCATCCAAGAGGCGCCGGCCAGCAGCCTGTGGAAGCGCAGCATGTCGAACAGCGGCACCTGGATGACCGCCGCATTGATCAGGTCCGGGCGCTGGGTCAGCATCGCTCCCATGAACAGCCCGCCCTGCGACCCGCCCATGATGCCCAGTCTCGGCTGGCTGGTGATGTTGCGCGCGATCAGGTCCAGCGCCACGGCCTGATAATCCTCGTGCGCCCGCTGCCGGTTGGCCTGCAGCGCCGCCTGGTGCCAATTGGGACCGAACTCGCCGCCGCCGCGCGTATTGGCGATGACATAGACCCCGCCCCGCTCCAGCCACAGCTTGCCGACCGTGGCCGAATAGCCGGGCAGCAGCGACGACTGGAAGCCGCCGTAGCCGTACAGCAGGGTCGGGTTCGACCCGTCCATGGCCATGTCGCCGCGGTGGACGACGAAATAGGGGATCATGGTCCCGTCAGCGCTGCGGGCCTCGAACTGGTCGACCGTCATGCCCTCGGCGTTGAACTTGGCCGGCAGGGATTTGGTCAGGTCGGCGGCGCCGGTGGCGGCGTCGGCGAGGTACAGGCTGGACGGGTTCAGATAGCCGGTGACGCTGACGAAGACGCGGTCGTCCCGGTCGCTGGCCGAGCCGACGCCGACCGAGACGTTCCGCGGCAGGTCCAGCCGGCTGCGCGCCCATTCGCCCGAGGGATTGGGCTCATAGACATAGACCGAGCCGCGCACGTTTTCGTACAGGGCCACGACCAGTTTGTTGCGGGTGTTGGAGATGCCCTCGATGGCCTCGCGCGGTCCCGGACGGATGACCAGCTGCGCGCGCACCGTCGGATCGGCCAGCCAGGCCGCCAGATCATAGGCGATGACGTCGCCGGTTTTGAACTCCTGCCCTGACGGGGCGGTCCAGTCCTGATCCGTGGTGAAGACCATCTGTCCACGGACGAGGGCATTGATGTTCGACTTGGCCGGCAGCGGCAGCTTCGTCGTCGTGCCGTCCGCGTTCAGCCGGTGGGTCTCGCCCTCATAGAAGCTGACGCCGCGGTTGATCAGGGTCGCCTGGACCACGCCGTCGGCGTCGCGCAGGGTGTACCCCGAGACCGAGACGTCGGTCGGCTGGCCGGTGAACACGGTCGTCGCCTGATCGATGGTCTGGCCGCGCTTCAGCACCTTGACGATCATCGGATAGCCCGAACTGGTCAGGGTGCCCGGTCCGAAATCGCGCGCGATCAGCAGGGTGTCCTCATCGATCCAGGAGACCCCGCCCTTGGATTCCTCGAGCACGAAACCGCCCTCGACGAAGGCCCGGGTCGCGCGGTCGAATTCGCGGATGGTCACGGCGTCCTTGCCGCCGTCCGACAGGGAGACGAGGCAGCGGGTCTCTTCCGGCGGCAGGCAGGTCGCGCCCTTGTAGACCCAGTTCTTGCCCTCGGCCGCGGCCAGGGCGTCGATGTCGAGGATGGTCTCCCAGACCGGCTCGGCCGTGCCGTAGCTCTCCACCGAGGTCGTGCGCCAGATGCCGCGCACATGGGTCGCGTCCTGCCAGAAATTGTCGATCACCTCGACATCGCCCTGACGGCGGAAGCCCGGCGAGGGAATGCGGTCGCGCGACTGGACGATCTCCAGCGCCTGCTGGTGCAGGCCCTCGAAGCGCGGGTCGCCCCGCAGCACGCCGAGCGAGCGCTCGTTCTGCGCATTGACCCAGGCCATGGCGCGCTCGCCCTCGATCTCCTCCAGCCACAGATAGGGATCGGTCGCGTCCGAGGTCGCGAACCCGCCGCCGGCGGCCTGCGCGGGCGGACTGGCGGGCGGTGCGGTCTGGGCCATGGCGGCGCTCGAAAGGGCGGAGGAAGCGAGAAGCGCGGCGAGCGCGGCGGTGCGGATCATGTGGCGAAGTCTCCGACGGTGGGTCGGGCGGCACCTTAGCGGTGGTCGGGGTCGCGGCAAGCCGGGGAGGCCGGAGGTTACGGCTTTGTCATCTTGGGAGAAGTGATTGGTGATTGGTGATCGCCGCTTCGCCGTCGGCGGAAGGGCGGCGCAGCCAGCGCCATCCCACGGGCGGCGGCCAACCACCAACCACCAATCACCCCTCAGTGCCCTTCATCCGGGATGCAAAGGATATTGCCGCAGGCCTTGCAGTGCACCGCGTCCGGGTCATGCACCTGCAACCCGCATCGATCGCACGGGAACCGCACCTTGTGCGGCCGCAGCAGGGTCTGACCCAGCCGCACGAACAGGGTCACCCCGCCCAGCATGATCAGGATGGAGACGATCCGGCCCCAGTCGCCCGGCAGCAGGATGTCGCCATAGCCCGTCGTGGTCAGGCTGGTGACGGTGAAATACAGGGCGTCGATATAGCCGCTGATGCCCTCATACCGGCCCATGAAGCTGGTGTAGACGAAGCCGGTGGCCACGAAGACGAAGGTCACCAGCGACACCAGCGCCTTGGTCACGTCCTCGACCCGGGTGTCGTCATAGCGCCGGCCGACAGTGCGCCAGAAGAAGTCGGAATGGATCAGGGTCCACAGCCGCAACACCCGCAGGAAGCCGAGGTTGAAGAAGAAGGGGAACAGCAGGGTGGCGAGAACGAACAGGTCCACCCAGACGATTGGCTTCTTCAACCAGTCGCGGATGTTGGAATAGGCCGAGGCCCGGGCCGCCAGGTCGGCGAGCAGGACGAAGGCGATGACATAGTCGATGATGTAGAAGATCAGCCCCTCGCCGCGCAGCAGGGGCGCGGCGATGAAGAAGCCGATGATGATCAGATCGATCACCAGCACCGCCAGCCGGAACCGTACGGCCACCGGGGACGAGCCGTGGTACAGCGCCCTCAGCCGTGCGCGCAGGCGCAGGCCGCCGTTTTCTTCGACAGGCTCCGGCTCGGACGCTGACGTGGCTCGACTCATGGCCCAGCGATAACGCGGCTGGCTCGCGCAAGGAACCGGCAAACGCTATATGCGGCGGAGATGACCCGCCCCTTCGTCAAGATGAACGGCGCCGGCAACGACTTCGTCGTCGTTAATGCGCTGGAGACGCCGTTCACGCCGACGGCCGACCAGGCGCGCGCCCTCGCCGATCGCCAGACCGGCGAAGGCTGCGACCAGCTGATCGCGCTTGAGCCGTCCCGAACCGCCGACGCCTTCATGCGGGTCTGGAACGCCGACGGCGGATCGGTCGAGACCTGCGGCAACGCCCTGCGCTGCGTCGGCTGGATGCTGATGGAATCGACCGGCAAGGATGTCGTCACCATAGACACCCTCGGCGGCCCGACCACGGCGAGGCGCGGGAGGGACGGCCGGATCACCGTCGACATGGGGGCGCCCCGTCTCGACTGGACGCAGATCCCGCTGGACGAGGCGATGGACACCCGGGGCATCGAGCTTCAGGTCGGCCCCATCGACGATCCGGTGCTGCATACGCCCGGCGCCGTCTCCATGGGCAATCCGCACGTCGTCTTCTTCATGGACCATGCCCCCAACGACGCCTTCGTGCGCGGCACGGGATCGCTGATCGAGCATCACCCGCGCTTTCCCGAGGGCGTCAACGTCGGCTTCGCCCATGTCGTCGCCCCCGACCGCATCCGCCTGCGCGTCTGGGAACGCGGCGCCGGCCTGACGAAGGCCTGCGGCACCGGCGCCTGCGCCGCCCTGGTCGCCGCCGCGCGCCGGGGCCTGACCGGCCGGGCCGCGACGGTGGAGGTCGATGGGGGCGAGCTGATGATCGTCTGGGACGAGGCGACCGATCATGTGCTGATGACCGGCCCGGTGGAGATCGAACGGACGGGGACGCTGGCGGTCTGACGCCGCGTCAACGGTTGTCCCGGCCCGTCCCCCGGCTTAGGAACGGACATGGCCGATCTCACCGACAAACAGACCTTCTCCGACGAAGACGCGCTGGAGTTCCACCGCAGCCCCACGCCCGGCAAGATCTCCATGGCGCCGACCAAGCCCATGGCGACCCAGCGCGACCTGTCGCTGGCCTATTCGCCCGGCGTGGCCATTCCGGTGCTGGCCATCGCCGCCGATGTGGACAAGGCCTACGACTATACGTCCAAGGGCAATCTGGTCGCCGTCATCTCCAACGGCACGGCCATCCTGGGCCTCGGCAACCTCGGCCACATGGCGTCCAAGCCGGTGATGGAGGGCAAGGCCGTCCTGTTCAAACGCTTCGCCGACGTCGACAGCTTCGATGTCGAGGTCAAGACCACCGACCCGGACGAGTTCATCACCGTCGTCAAGAACATCGGCGACACCTGGGGCGGCATCAATCTGGAGGACATCAAATCCCCGGAATGTTTCGTCATCGAGTCCGAGTTGCAGGACCTGCTCGACATCCCGGTCTTCCATGACGACCAGCACGGCACGGCCATCATCTCGACCGCAGGCCTGATCAACGCCTGCTATCTGACCGGCAAGAAGCTGGAGGACGTCAAGGTGGTGCTGGCCGGGGCCGGGGCCGCGGGCCTGTCGTCGATCGCCCTGATGAAGGCCGTCGGCGTCCGCGCCGAAAACACCGTCATCGTCGACCGCGACGGCGTCGTCTACAAAGGGCGCGACAATGTCGACCAGTGGAAGGCGGCGCACGCCACCGACACCCCGCACCGCACCCTGGCCGAGGCCATGGTCGGCGCCGATGTGGTTCTGGGCCTGTCCGCCAAGGGCGCCATCACCAAGGAGATGGTGGCCTCCATGGCCCCCAATCCGATCATCTTCGCCATGGCCAATCCCGACCCGGAGATCACCCCCGAGGACGTATTGTCGGTACGTTCGGACGCCATCATGGCCACGGGCCGGTCCGACTATGTGAACCAGGTCAACAACGTCCTGGGCTTTCCCTACATCTTCCGCGGCGCGCTGGACGTGCGGGCGCGGCAGGTCAATCACGAGATGAAGGTGGCCTGCGCCCAGGCCCTGGCCGCCCTCGCCCGCGAGGACGTGCCCGACGAGGTCGCCGCCGCCTATCGCGGCCGCAAGCTCAAATTCGGCCCCGACTACATCATCCCGACGCCGTTCGACCCGCGTCTGATCTGGTACATCCCGCCCTTCGTCGCCCAGGCGGCGATGGACACCGGCGTGGCGCGCAAGCCGATCGAGGACATGGACGCTTACCGGACCCAGCTGCGCTCGCGGCTCGATCCGTCGGCCGCCCTGATGCAGAACATCTCGGGCGCCGTGCGCGCCGCCCCGAACAAGCGGGTGGTGTTCGCCGAGGGCGAGGAGACCGCCGTCATCCGCGCCGCCTGGGGCTTCAAACAGGCCGAGCTGGGCACGCCCATCCTGCTGGGCCGCGAGGATCTGATCCGTCAGAACGCCGCCGAGGCCGGGCTGATCTTCGACGACATGGGCATCGAGATCGTCAACGCCCGCGTCAGCGAGCACAACGCGGACTACACCGACTGGCTCTACGCCCGGCTTCAGCGGCGCGGCTATCTGCGCCGCGACGTGCAGCGGATGATCAACCAGGACCGCAACTATTTCGGAGCCGCCATGTGCGCCCGCGGCCAGGCCGACGCCATGGTCACCGGCGTGACCCGCAATTTCAACATGGTGCTGAAGGAGGTCCGTCGCGTCCTCGACGTCAGAAACCGGATGATCGGCCTGTCGATCCTGCTGGCCAAGGGCCGCACCCTGTTCGTCGCCGACACCTCGATCCACGAACTGCCCAACGCCGAGGAATTGGCCGAGATCGCCATCCAGGCGGCCGAGACGGTCAGGAAGCTGGGCAAGACGCCGCGCGTGGCCTTCCTGTCCTATTCGACCTTCGGCAATCCGCCGGGCGACCGGGGCGAAAAGGTGCGCGAGGCCATCCGCATCCTCGACCAGCGCGGCGTCGATTTCGAATACGAGGGCGAAATGCCGCCCGAGCTGGCGCTCGATCCCGAGGCCCGGGCCGCCTACCCCTTCATGCGCCTGTCGGGTCACGCCAATGTTCTGGTCATGCCGGCCATCCATTCAGCCGCCATCTCGACGCGTCTGGTCCAGTCCCTGGGCGGGGCCACGGTGATCGGCCCGCTGCTGGTCGGGCTGGAGAAATCCGTCCAGATCGTCAGCCTCGGCGCCTCGGTCTCGGAGATCATCACCGCCGCCACCTTCGCCGCCTATGACGAAGGGGCGGTGGCGGAGGTCTGACCGGTCAGGCGGCGGTCTCGAGCCGGCGCCGCTCGGCGGCCAGCCGCACCCACTCCAGGATACAGAAGACCACGGTGATCCCGCCCAGCGCGGCGGCGAAGATGAAGACGGGCGCGAAACCCTGGTTCTCGATCATTTCGCCCAGCGCCCCGCGCCCGAAGGTGCCGATCAGCAGGGCCAGGGAGGTGAAGACCGCGAACTGGACCGCCCCGAACATCTTGCTCGACAGCGCCGACAGATAGGCGACGAAGGCCGCCCCGGCGAAGCCGCCGGCGATATTCTCCCCGGCGATGGCCAGCATCAGCCGCGCCATGGGTTCGCCGAGCCCGAAGGTTCCGAACAGGCCGTACAGACCGGTGGCGCTCATGAAGCCCCCGATCACCGGCGCCCCCATGGCGAGGTCGGCGAACAGCAGATTGGTCGCCGCGGCCAGAACGGCGCCGATCAACAGCGACGCCATCCGCCCGATGACCAGCAGGGCCCAGCCGCCGAGGCCGATGCCGATGATCGTCATGATCACCCCGAACGTCTTGGACGCCAGCGCCACCTCGGTTTTGGTGTGCCCCAGCGCCCCTCCGGTGTCGCCCATGTAGAAGGGGAAGGCGAAAGGACCCCAGACCCCGTCGGTGATCCGGTAGGTCAGGATCAGGCCCAGGACGATCAGGGCGCCCCAGCCCAGTCGCCCCATGAGCTCGACCAGGGGCGCTATGATCGCGTCGTACAACAGGGTCAGGACCGGACGGTCGCCCGCGGCCGGAACGGCGACCCGACCCCGCCAGACGACGAACCCCGCCAGGGCGCAGGGCAGCAACACCGCCGCGGCGATGATCCACGGCCCCCAGGTCCCTGTGAACTCGCCCGCGCTCGGAGCAGGCGTGGTGGTCAGCGCCGTGATCATGAAGTTGACGAGCATGAAGGCGGCCCAGATCCAGGCCGCAAGGGTGGCGACGAGAGCGAACAGCCTCAGCCGCGGCGACCCGAGGCGCTCCTTCGCGATCGCCTGCGGCGGTGCGGCGGCAGGCTCGGGGGCAATGGCCGCGCCGAGCAGGCCAAGTCCCATCAACAGACCCGCGATCGCGAAGGTCGCGGGCCAGCCCGCCACATCCGCCAACACGAGCGCCCCGGCCCCCCCGACCAGCGCGGCGGTGCGGAAGCCAAACTGGTAGATGGTGGACAGCAGGTCGATGGGCGCGCCCGGCCCCGCCACCTCGATCCGCCAGGTGTCGATGACGATATCCTGCGTTGCCGAGGCGAAGGCCCCCAACGCGGCCGCGCCGGCGAGCAGGCCGAGCGTGCCGCCTTCGGGGCTCGACACCGCGATGACGATCAGGGCGCCGCCGATCACCAGCTGACAGCCGATCATCCAGCTCCGCCGCCGACCCAGCCGACGTCCGATGAACGGCGGAACGATGCCGACCAGCGGCGACCAGAGGAATTTGAACGCCCCGAACAGGCCGATCCACGACAGGATGCCGATGGTCGAGATCGCCACCCCGGCATCGCTCAGCCAGGCGTTCAGGGTGCCGATCAGCATGGTGAAGGGCAGGCCGGCCGAGAACCCGAGAAGCAGCATCGCCAGGGTGCGCCGGTCGCGGAAGGCGACCTTGATCACGCCCAGTCCCTTGGGCGCGATATCGGTCGCTGCGACAGCCGGGGCGGCTTCCGTGGCGTTGTCGGTCATCGGTGCGTCTCTCACGGACGCCCCCGCGCCCTATCCGGCGGCGACCTTGGCGCGCTCCGTGCGGTTCGTCCAGCGGGCGAGTGAGGCGCGCAGGGAGTCCAGTTCAAGCGGCTTGACCAGATGGTCGTTCATTCCCGCCTCCAGACAGGCCTTGCGGTCCTCTGCGAAGGCGTTGGCGGTGAGGGCGACGATGGGGGTGCGGTCGCCCCCGGCGCGGATGGCGCGGGCCGCGCTGGGGCCGTCCATGCCCGGCATCCGCATGTCCATGAAGACCAGATCATAGCGGGCCCGCTTCATCGCATCGACCGCCTCATGACCACTGGCGGCGGTTTCGACGGCGCAACCCTCGCGGCGCAACAGGGTCGCGGCCAGCAAGGCCCCGACCGGATTGTCCTCGACCAGCAGCACCCGCGTGCCGGAAAACCGCGTCGGGGCGACACGGTCGTCCTCGGGCGGCGGGGGGGGCGGCGGGCCCGGCTGGCGGCCTTGAACGGCGCCGGAAGCGGCCAGAACCCGCTCGGCCAGGGAGGCGCGGCGCAGGGGCTTGATCAGATAGCCGTGGAAGCCGGCTCCCCGGTAGCGGGCGATCAGGTCCCGCTCGGACGGTTTCAGCAGAACGATGGCGCGGCCGGCGGCCGGCCGCCGGACCAGTCCGAGGCCCGGCTCACGCGCCGCGTGATCGATCAGAACGACTTCGGCGTCGGCGCGCACCGTCCCGCCCGAGGCCTCGATCTGGGCGACGGCCGCCGTCCGGACGAAGGGATCGGGACTGACCACCGCGACGGCGTGACCGGCGAGCGGAGCCCCGCGTTCGCCGGCGACGGCCGCCGCTTCAAAGGTCGCTTCGAAGCGGAAGCGCGCGCCCGGGCCGTCCGGGCGGTCGCCCACATTCACCACGCCCTGCATGGCCGTGGCCAATTTGGAGACCACGGCCAGGCCCAGACCCGCTCCGCCGAAGCGGCTGGCGTCCGAGGCGTCGACATGGCCGAATTCCTCGAAGATCCGCGCCCGCGCCTCGACCGGCACGCCGGGGCCGCTGTCGTCGATGATGAAGGCCAGTCGGGGCGACTTGATCGAGCCGCCCGTCCGCTCGACGGAGATGCGGACTCCGCCGGTCTCGGTGAATTTGACGGCGTTGCCCGCGAGGTTGAACAGCACCTGCCGCAGCCGGCCTTCGTCGCCCATGACGTCGACGGCCTGTGGCGCGACGGACCAGGCGATCTCGAGACCTTTTTCGTGGGCCCGGGGACTGAGCAGTTCGGCGACGCCCCGCACCAGCGATTCCAGATCGACGGGGACGTGGTCGAATTCCAGCCTGCCCGCCTCAAGCCGGGCGTAGTCGAGCAGATCGTTGACCAGACCCAGCAGATGTTCGGCCGAGGATCGCGCCGCCTCGGCGTATGCGCGTTGGGCCCCGTCCAGCCGGGTACGCGACAGCAGACCCAGCATGCCTATGACGCCATTCAGGGGCGTGCGCATCTCGTGGCTCATCAGGCGCAGGAACTGCTGCTCCGGAACCACCGTCTCCGCACTCGCCTTCACCCGCCGCGCCATGCCGATCTCCTCGATCCGCATCCTGCCCCGCAATCCCTTAAGACCGGTTCAATCGGCCCGGTTAAGAAGCGGCGCCCTCAGAAGGCGCGCGTCTCCGGTCTCGCGCCCGCCTGCCGTTCGAAATCCCCTTGGGCCCCGACGGTCGAGCGGCGATGGACCAGGGCCTCGGCGATGTGGCGGCGCAGGACGCCGTCGCGGCCGTCGAGGTCGGCGATGGTGCGGGCCAGCCTCAGGGTGCGGGTCCAGCCCCGCGCGGTCAGACCGCCGGCCTCCCCCGCCCGCATCAACAGCGCCCGCCCGGCGTCGTCCGGCCTCGCGAACCGGTCCAGGGTCTCGCCCGAGGCGCGGGCGTTGACGGCCTGGTCCCGGGCCGTGTCCGGGTCGATGCCGGCGGCGCGCAGCCTGTCCTCCTGCATCGCCCGGGCGGCGAGAACCCGGGCCGAGGCCTCGGCCGTGCCCTCGGCGGGCGGCGGCAGGGCCATGTCGGCGGCGGTCACCGGCGGCGTCTCCACCGTCAGGTCGATGCGGTCGAACATCGGGCCGGAGATGCGGTTCTGATAGTCGCGCTGGCAGCGCGGGGCCTTGCCGCAGGCCCCCTTGCCGCCGCCTCCGATCCCGCAGCGGCATGGCCGTGTTGCCTTCTTGCTGCCGGGCATTTCCCGGTGCCTGGCCGTGCGCCGTAAGGAGGCAGTTGACGTGACCCCCGTTTCTCATCCAGCCATAACGAGAGTCCTTGGTTGATCTGAACTGGTGTTGGCGGGGTTGGCAATAGGCCGGTCTGAGCAGCCATCAACCAGCGCAGCAGACCGGCCGCTCTGTCCGGTGAGCGCCTGTGCGTAGG
>CALRJO020000037.1:0-26840 GCA_943367565.1 Brevundimonas vancanneytii | reverse complement strand
CTGGCCGTCGTCTGGCTGGCGATGGTCGCCCCGGCTCTGGCCCAGGGCGGGCCGACCTTTCCGCCCCTGAACGGGCGTGTCATCGACCACGGCGACCTGATCTCCGACGCCAGGGAACTGGCGCTGGCCGCCAAGCTGGAGGCGCTGGAGCGCGACACGACGGATCAGGTCGTGGTCGTCACCGTGCCCGACCTGCAGGGCTATGAGATCGAGGAATACGGTTATCAGCTGGGCCGCGCCTGGGGCATCGGTCAGGCGGAGAAGAACAATGGCGTGCTGCTGATCGTCGCGCCGCGCGAACGCAAGGTCCGGATCGAGGTCGGCTACGGCCTCGAACCCGTCCTGACCGATGCCCTCTCCGCCCTGATCATCCAGAACGAAATCCTGCCCTCCTTCCGCGAAGGCCATTTCGAGCGCGGCATCGAGGCGGGCGTTGACGCCATCGACAGCCAGCTGAGGCTGGACCCCGCGGAGGCCCAGGCCCGCGCGGCGGCCGCCGAACGCCCCAGGTCCAGGGCGCCCGTCGGCGTCGCGGTGGTGATCGCCGTGATCTTCATCCTGATGATCCTGGCCATGATCGGCGGCGGCGGCGGCCGGGGCCGCAGACGTCCCAGCGGCGTCGGCCCCATCCTGCTCTGGGCCGCGGCCGAGGCGCTGAGAAGCAGCGGTCGCGGGGGCGGGGGCGGTGGATTTGGCGGTGGCGGCGGCGGCTTCGGCGGCGGCGGCGGGAGTTTCGGCGGCGGGGGAGCATCCGGCGGATGGTGATCAAGCTCACACCCCAGGTTCAGACCCGCATCGGCGACGCCATCGCGGCGGCGGAGGCGAAGACGTCGGGCGAGATCTTCTGCGTGCTGGCGCGACAGGTCTCGTCGTATCGCGACATCTCGCTCGGCTGGGCGGCGGCGGGGGCCCTGCTCCTGCCGCTTGGGCTGATCCCGTTCGGGTTCGATCCCGCCTGGATTCCGGGTATGGGTGACGGCTGGCAGGCCGCCCATCTGTCCTCCACTGACGTCGTCGTCGGCCAGTCGCTGGCCGCCTACGCCCTGATCCAGTCGGCGGTGTTCGTGGCCGTCTTTCTGCTCACCTCGATTCCGCGCGTCCGCCGCTTCGTCACCCCGCGCAGCGTGCGACGGGCCCGCGTGCGCCGGAAAGCCATGGAGCAGTTCCTCGCCCACGGCCTGCATGTCACGCGGGAACGGACCGGGGTGCTGATCTTCGCCGCCCTGACGGACCATCAGGTCGAGGTCATCGCCGACGAGGGCATTCACGGCAAGGTCGACCAGGCCGTCTGGGCCGACGCCGTCGAAGCGCTGGCCAAGGGCATGAAGAACGGCGACGCCGCCGCCGGCTTCGAGGTCGCGATCGGCCTGTGCGGCGACGTGCTGGCCGAACATTTCCCGCCGCGGGCCTCGAACCCCAATGAGATCGAGGACCGGCTGGTCGTGATCTGAACCAAAGGTGGCCCGGCGCCGCTTTGGTGTCGTATTCCCCGTGGTATTGGCCACGCCACCGCCCGGCCTGCTTTCAGGACGTCATGCCCCGCCTGCTGACCTACAATGTCCACCGTTGCGTCGGCGTCGATCGCAAGCTCGACGTGGCCCGCATCGTGGGCGTGATCGCGGAGCATGAACCGGACATCGTCTGTCTGCAGGAGCTCGACGTCGGGCGGGCGCGCACCGGCCATGTCGATCAGGCCGAGGCGATCGCCGAAGGACTGGCGATGACCTTCCATTTCCATGCCGCCATGACGGTCGAGGCCGAACTCTACGGCGACGCCATCCTGACTCTTCGCCCAGAGCGGCTGGTCAAGTCCGGCCCCCTGCCGAGCGTCCGGGGCGTGCCCGGCCTCGAACCACGGGGCGCCCTTTGGGCCAAGATCGATTTCGACGGGGTGGCGTTGAACGTCATCAACACTCACCTCGGCCTCGTGCCGCGGGAGCAGCGGCTGCAGGCGGCGGCGCTGGTGGGGCCGGACTGGCTGGGGCATCCCGACTGCGTCGGACCGACCCTGCTCACGGGCGACTTCAACGCGACCTCGATCACGCGGCCCTATCAGACCTTGGCGCGGCGGCTGACCGACTGTCAGCGGAGCCTCGGGCTGAAGCCTTCGGTGAAGACCTTCCCGTCCAGCTTTCCCGCGATCCGGATCGACCACTGTTTCACCAGTCCCGAGGTGGTCGTGACGGCGGTGAAGGCGCCCTTTTCTCCCCTGGCCCGGATGGCGTCGGACCATCTCCCGCTGATCATCGATTTCGAGATCAGGGTTCCGTAGGGGCCGGCAGGGTGCGGTGCGACCGCGTGCGCCGCCTCCAGGGACGGAAGGCGTCGCGTGTGGAGGTCGGGTCGCCCAGCTGAAACTCGGCGATGATGCGTTCGAACCGCGAGGGCGGCTCCGCTCCGAGGGTGTGCATCCGGCCGGTGTCGAACCGCTGGATCGCCTCGCCCACGGTTCCGGTAACGGCCTCGACCGCGCCGAAAGTCTCGCCGTCGACGCCGATCCAGTGCCCGATGGTGCGCTGGCGGAACCGCCGGATGGCTTCGCGGCCCGCGGCGTCCGTCGGCTCGGCGGCCACGTCGCATTCCGTATCGAAGCCGAACGACCGGTTGTTCAGATTGGTCGAGCCGATGCGCAGCACCGCATCGTCATAGATCGAGACCTTCGCATGCACGATGATCCGCTCGCCTTCGCGGGTATGGGGGGTGAAGGCGAAAAAGCGATTGTGCCGATCGGCCTGCTCCAGCCGGAACAGAACCTCTGACCGGGCCGTGTCCATGGTGATCCGGTCGAACCAGCTGGGGCTGGTTCCGGTCGAGACCAGAACGATTTCCGGGCCATCCGCCTCGCCCAGCCGGGCCGCCAGCGCCTCTGCGATAGCCGGCGAGGTGAAATACTGGTTCTCCATATAGATCAGATGTTTCGCACGGCGGATGGCGTCGAGGTGGAGGGCCTCGTTCTCGCGCACCTCGGCCCGTCCGGCGGCGGCCGGCTCAGTGCGGGCGATGGCCACCGGCGTCGCGCGCAGGTCGGGTTCGAGGCCGTCCGGCCAGGGGTCGCTGTCGGCTTCATCGGATATGGTCCGCTCGCCGGTGGCCCGGAACCAGCGCTCACGCGCCAGGTCGCCGAGCGCCCTCGCCGCGGCGCCGTCCATGACGGCCATCACCTCGTGGCGCGGCGGCGGGATCAGGCCGGATGGCTGACAACGACGCGGGTCGCCGTCCAGATGCTGTTCTGAATCCCATCGGTCCGTGGAGATGTCGCCGCCGCCGCAGAAGGCCACGGCGTCGTCGATGACAATGACCTTCTGGTGATGGCAGGCGCCGAACGCGGGCGGCGGGTCCAGTCGGAACTCCACCATGCGTTTGCGGAACCAACCCTGGGCCCTGTGCGGGTAGAAGCCTTGCGACGCCGCGATCAACAGCGGCGATTTCCAGATCAGCAGCCGCACATCCAGCTCCGGATGGGCCTTCACCAGCATTCGCAGCTGGTGCCCGATCTGGGCCTGGTGGTCATCATGAGGGCTTTGCGGGTCAAGCCGCGTGCGGGGATCGAACTGCCAGCCCAGGAGGACGATCGACCGGCGGGCCTTGCCGAGGGCCGAGCGCAACGCTTCGAAATAGGCCGCGTTTTCCATCAGGACGGCGAACCGGTCGGCCTGTTCGACCCGCCAGCAGTTGCGGCCCGGCGTCAGCAGGCTGTGGCTCTGGTCGTGCCCCGGTTCATTCATGGCGCAAGTCTGGCCGATCCGCGTGACGGCGATGTGCGCCCAAGCTCAACAGGACGCACGCCGACGACTTCCGTTCCATGCCGGGGCGCACCGGGTCAATGGTGACGCTTTGTTCATGTGGATCAGGATTGTCCGAACACGGTTTTGGGGTCATAAGACCACTCGTCAGTCGGACAGGGGAGATCGGCGATGCAGGCGCTGATCGAGTTCATCGCGGGGTTCGTCGCCATGCTGGCCGCTGCGGCCTTGTCGCAGTTCGGCGTGGACCTTGACTCGCGACAGACGCCCCAACGTGAAATCCATCGCGTCCGTGACTGCGGCGACAGCCCCTCCGCCGCGGTGCTCGCCGCCTCGGCCGAGCGCAAGCAGGACTGCTGAGTCCCACGGACCGCTGTCCCCGGAATCATCCACCCCCGACTTTCCGCGCCGCGATTGACTCGTTAGGGTCGAAACGTCCTATCGCGTGTCAGCTGTCGACGCGCACCGTGACGAGATCGCCGCTTCATGAAATCACCCCGTCAACGGCCCCCGATGAACTTGACCGAACCGGACCCGGCGACGGCTGTCGAGCCGCTGCCGGATACCGAAGGTCTTTCGGCGCCGGACCCAGGTCTGGCCTCGGCGGCTGACCGTCCCATGTCGGAACGGCGGCGGCGGCGTCTGGCCGAGGAACAACGCCGCGCCGAGGAGCGGGTCAGGGCGGAAGCCGAGCGCGCCACTGCGCCCCCCGTGGTCTCGCCAGAGTTGGCCACATCCGCGGATGCTCCGCCGGTCGCCTATGAAGCGCCTCCCGCGCCCGCCCGGGTCCAGCGACCTGCAAACCCGGCCCCTTCGGGCCGTCACGCCTATCTGGTCGCCGGCGTCGCCTCGGCCCTGTGGGTCGGCGGCGTGGCCGCCTGGCTGGCCTTTGAGGTCGGTTCCGGAGCCGTTGAGCTGGAGCCGCTTCGGCTGGCCGTCTATGCGCTGATCGCCCTGGCGCCCGCCGGCATGGCCATCATGCTGGCCCACGCCGTTCGTCAGGGGGCCGGCCTCGCCGCCGAGACCCGCCGCGCCCGCGAATTGTCCGAGGCCCTGGTCGCCCCCACCGCCCTTGCGGCGCAACAGACCGGAGAGGTTCTCCATTCGCTGCGCAATGACATCGATCAGGCGTCGCTGGCGGCCGAACGCGCCCGCAACGATATGGCCCTGCTGCGCGAAGCCCTGTCCCAGGAGACCACGCGCCTGAACGAGGCCGCCGAAACCGCCAGCCACACGGCGCGCCGGCTCGCCGAACAGCTGGGCGGCGAGCGCGAGAAAATGCTGGTTCTGGCCAGTCAGATGGACAGTCAGGCCTCCGGCGTGATCGAGGCCGTCGAACGGCAGTCCCGGATGGTGGTGGACGCCTCCGATCTGGCCCAGACCCAGCTGCGGGAAGCCGAGGCCGCCTTGGCCGCGCGCGCCGCCGACCTCGCCGCCGCCGCCAGCGAGGCCCAGGACGCCGCCCGGGTCGCCGCCGACGACCTGGCCCGCCAGACCCTGCGCCTCGAGAACGCCGGCTCGGGCGTCGCCGAACAGATCCAGTCGGTCGAGGAAGGTCTGGGGCAACAGCGCGCCGCCCTGGTCACCGCCGCCTACGCCCTGCGGACGGACCAGGAGGATTTCTCCGCCCAGGTCGAGAGCCAGCGCGCCCAGTTGAACGAACAACTGTCCGCGACCCGCGCCGCCGCCGGGGAACTGGGCGACACCTCGACCCGCACGACCGAGACCATCAAGGATCTGGTCGAGGCCGCCACCGATCAGTTCCGGGCCCTGGTTGAAATGTCCCAGCGCGAGGCTGACGGCTTCGATGCGGCGACGAAACTGGCCCTCGACCGCTTCGAGGCTCTGGCGGCCGAGGCCCGCGACGTGCTGGTCGAGGAAACGCGGTCGGCCCTGACCGCCCTGCAGGCGACGGCCGAGGAATCCCGCGCCGCCGCGACCGAAGCCGCTGAGCAGGCCCAGGCTCGCGCGGACCGTCTGGGCGAAGCCCTGTTCGAGGCGGCGCAAAAGGCCGATCAGGCCGCGGACGCCCGGGTCGACACCGCCCGCAAGATCGTCATCGAAACCGGCGGACTGGTGGAGGAAGCCGGGGATCGCGCGCTGGAGCGTCTGGAATCGACCGTCGAGCGGATGACCGCCGCCCTCGCCCAGATTGACGAGACCATCGGAGAACTGGACGATCGCGCTTCACGCCTGCCCGAGGAAGCCCAGAAGCGGGTCGAGGCGGTCCGCGCCTCGGTCGAGGAGGGCCTGGCCGCCCTCTCCGCCGCCTCGCAGAAGGCCGCCGCCGACACCGAGGCGCTGGACGCCGGCTTCCAGGAGCGGGTGCGGCGCAACTACGACATGCTGACCGAGGCCGTGCGGCTGATGGGGGTGGTGTCGGGCGACTCCCCGACCTTGCGTCGCCGCGAGCCCACGCCGGCGCCGCCGACCGTCGAGCCTGACGCCGGGCGTCCGCGCCCGGCCAAGGCGGAGGAGCCACGGGCCTTCGGACTGCGCGGACGACTGAAGCTGGAGCCCATGCCTGGATCGGCGGCGCCCGCCACGCCCGCCGGAGACCGGCTGGATTGGAGCGATCTGGTCGACGACGGCCCTGGCGAGGCGCCGCTGGACCTCGACACGCCGGTGATGCCCGCCGAGGCGGCCGAGGCGCTCGAAACGCGGATCACGGCGGCCATCCGGCGCATGGGCGTTGATCCGAACGCCCTGCTGCCCCGCTCGCGGGTCGAGGAGGCGGCGCAGGCCGTCGCAGAGCACGACCCGGATCGGGCGCGCCAGATCGTGCGGCGCGTCGCCCCGGCGGCCGTCCGCAGCGTTTCGCGCCGGGTGCTGACCGATCCCGATCTACGGGCGGACGCCGAAGCCTATGTTCGCGGCTTTTCGCGCGATCTGGCGGCTCGCGCGGGGACGAACGACGGACCCGGCATTCTGGGGCGGCTGACCTCTGACGGCGGCCGGGCCTTCATGCTGCTGGACGCGGCTGTGGGCGATCTCGCCTGAGACGTGAATCGCCGCGCCGCTGAAGCCTTCCGGGCGATTGCGGCTTGACGGCGGGGGCCGGGTGACGACACCGTCGCTGACGAATGTCACGCTTCTGTCATACATCGACCGGTCATGCTTGAGCCCAAGGACGAGTCCCCCGACTACCGGCCGGCGCTGGTCATCTGCGCCTATGATATGGACGAGACGGGCTGGGACCCGGTCGAGGACCTGTCCGGCGAGCCGTGGAACCCGGCCGGCGCCCGCACCCTGGCGGTGGCCGCCGGCGAACCCGAGGCGCTGGCGTCCGTCCTGTCCGCCCATCTGGAGGACCGGCGCTGCCGGGGGCTGCTGCTGGTGGGGCGCACGCGGCGCAGCGACGTCTTCCGGCTACAGACAAGGGCCGAGAACCGGTCCCTCGACGGCGGCCGGCGGCTGGACGCGGTCGGACCGGGAATGGCGCGGGCGACCGCGCCGGTCGCCGACATCGTCCGGGCGCTCAACGAGGCGGGACTGGCCGCCGACGCCAGCTCGGACTCCGAAGACGATGCGGGCAGCTACCTGCTGTACCGGATTCTTTCCGGCCTGCCGGACGGACCGGATACGCCGGCGATCGGCCTGTTGCGCGCGCCGGAGCATGAGCCCGACGCCGCCGTACAGCGAGCGGTCAAGGCGACCGCACAGGCGATGGCGCGTCACCTGGCCCCCCTGCCCCGATCCCGCGCCAACTGACCGCGCAACGGGATTGCGGCGAGCAGGCCGGCGCCCGCCAGCGCCGCCATCGCCCAGTAGCCCCCCGCGCCGTAGTGGTCGTACAACGGCCCTGAAACGGCCGTCGCCAACCCGATCAGCACCCCGGCGGACAGCACCGAGCTGAGCATCTGCGCCGCCGTGTGGGTATCGGGCGGCGTCAGCCTTTCGACCAGCTGCAGCCCGGCCAGGAAGGTGGCCGCAAACGTCAGGGCGTGCAGCGCCTGCAAGGGCCACAACAGCCACAGCGGCGGCGCCAGCGCCATGGCGCTCCAGCGCAGCACGGCGGCGGCCGAGCCGACCATCAGCAGGCTCCACGGACCGATGCCGATACGCCGGCGCCACGGCTCGAACAGCCACATAAGGGCGATCTCCACCACCACGCCGAAGGCCCAGAGCTGGCCGGTCACCGCCTCGCTGATCCCCTGGGCCTTCCACAGGATGGCTGAGAAGCCGTACTGGAAGGCGTGGGCCGCCTGGACCGCGCCGATGGCGAAGATGGTGGTCAGGAAGACCGGATCCGCGAGCAGCCTGCCCAGTCCCCGAAACCGCTCCCGGCCCAAGACCGGCGCGCCGTCCGCGACGGGCTCCGGCGGCAGGGCGAGGATGGCGGCGGCGGTGAAGGCCAGGGACAGGATCACGATCCAGACGATGACGCTGTCGACCGGCGCGGTCAGCAGCAGCGCGCCCATCCCGATATTGGCGATCACGAAGGCGGCCGAGCCGGCGCCGCGCGGCAGGGCGAAGGTGAAGCCAAGCCGCGACGCGAGGCGCAGGGTCATGACATCGGTCAGAGGCACCAGCACGCCCATGGCCGTGGCCCCGATGAACCAGCCGGCCGCGCGCAGGGCGAATCCGTCGGCAAGACCCGCCAGGCCATAGCCCAACGCCATGACCAGGCCGAGCAGGGCGATCGGCGTCCGCCTGTAGCGAAAGCCGTCGGCCCAGACGGCCAGCAGGGGTCCGGTGACGATTCGCGCCAGCATCGGCGCCGCCAGAACGGTTCCGATCTGGGCTCCGCTCAACCCCTGCGCGCTCATCCACAGGCCTGCAAACGGAAGGCTCACGCCGGTGGCGCCGAAGAGCAACACATATTGCAGGGCCATGCGTCGGGCGGCGTTCATGGTCGGCGGAATAGCAGACGCGCGGGATTCTGTCGGCTAGCGTCTGGCCATGAACGCGACTCGCAGTCTGGTGGCCTTCGCCGCGCTGAACGGCGCCTTGGCCGTCCTGATCGGGGCGTTCGCTGCGCATGGGGCGGGGCCGCAGATCAAGACGCTGCTGACCACCGGCGGCCACTACCAGATGGTCCACGCCGTGCTGGCCCTGGTCTGCGCCGTCTGGCCCGGCCGCGGTCGGCTGGTCGTGCTGGCCGGGTGGCTGGCCGCGGCGGGCGGATTTGTATTTTGTCTCGCCTTGTCGGCCATCGCTCTGCTAAGCCTGACGACGATGGGTGCAATCGCACCAATCGGCGGCATGCTCATGATCGCAGCTTGGCTTTTACTGATGTTTGCCGCATTGCGGTCACAATCCACAGCCGGCTGACGGCGCGAAAAGAGACCGATTTCCAGTATGGCCTTCCCCGTGCCCGATGCCCCGCGCCGCGACCTGTTCCCGGAAATCGAGCCCTACGCCACCGGCTTCATGCCGACCGACGGCGTGCATGAAATCTACTACGAGGAGTGCGGCAATCCGCAGGGGTTGCCGGTCGTGGTCCTGCACGGCGGGCCGGGCGGCGCGGTCAATCCGGGCATGCGGCGCTATTTCGATCCGGCGAAATACCGGATCGTCCTGTTCGACCAGCGCGGCTGCGGCCAGAGCCGTCCCAATGCCTCGCTGGAGGACAACACCACCTGGACGCTGATCGAGGACATCGAACGGCTGCGCGAACAGCTGGGCATCGACAAATGGGTCGTGTTCGGCGGCAGCTGGGGCTCCACCCTGTCGATGGCCTACGCCATCACCCATCCCGAGCGGGTCGCGGCCTTGCTGCTGCGCGGCATCTTCCTGCTGACCAGGCAGGAGTTGCACTGGTTCTATCAGGACGGGGCGTCCAACATCTTTCCGGACGCCTGGGAGCGGTTCGTCGCGCCGATCCCCGAGGACGAGCGCCACGACCTGATGGGCGCCTACTACAAGCGGCTGATCGGCGACGACAGGGCCGAGCGCGAGCGTTGCGCCGTCGCCTGGTCGAGCTGGGAGGGCGAGACCGTCAGCGTCGAGGGCCCGGACGCCCGCCCCGACAAATTCGCCGAGCCCGAGTTCGCGGTCGCCTTCGCCCGGATCGAGTGCTGGTACTTCATGAACGGCGGCTTCTTCCCGGAGGAAGGCTGGCTGCTGAAGAATATCGGCCGGATCAAGCACATCCCCTGCTGGATCGCCCAGGGCCGGTTCGACGTGGTGACGCCGATCGCCAGCGCCTGGTCGCTGCATCGGGCCTGGCCCGAGGCGAAGCTGGACATCGTCAAGGACGCCGGCCACGCCTCCAGCGAACCGGGCATCGTCGACAGCCTGGTCCGGGCGACGGAGTGGGCCGCGGGGCTCTAGGTTTTCAAAGACCGGACGCGGGTCGTCTTCCCCGGCGGAAAGCCGCCGAAGGTCGGGGAGGGCGCGGAGCGGCCGGGCCTCGCCCGGTGCTTGTGTGTTTTACCGTTTCGACGAAGCAGACCGCTCCGCGTAGCCGTTTTCCACGCGCCCTCCGGCTGGCGGCCCTTGCTTCGGGCCTTACCGGATCACCGCCGCCCTCCTTGCAGATGACGACGCGCGGCGGACATGACGGCTTGCGCCAGCGGTCCGCACGGGAAGCGCGCGGCGAGCAGGCGGACGCCATCCATCGACATCCGCAAGGACCCCCGGACTCTCCTTCGCCCGGGCTTCTTCGCTCGACCACAGCCCGCCGACATCGAGGCGCTGGATCCGACGCCCTCCCCACCGACGGGATGGGCAGGAGTCTGGCACGGGCCCCAGCCATGATGGCTGATGACGCTCCATTTTCTGGAAGGGGAACAGAGTCAAGGTGTTGGCGGCGACGGATATGCTGACAATCGGCGGATTGCCAGCAAGCGAAACCGCCCCAAACCGCTATCGTCATTCCGGGCGAAGCAAAGCGGAGACCCGGAACCCAGCGGCGCCGAAGGCGATCTGTTCAGGCAGGGCAGCCGCGACAGGTTCGCGCTATCGCGCGCCGCCGGGTTCCGGGTCTCCGAGCCGCTGCGCGTCTCTCCCCCCGGAATGACGATAGCGGTTGGGGGCGCTTATTTGGGGCTGGTCTTCCTCACCAGTTCGGAAAGCTGGAAGCCGATACGGCGGGCTTCGCGTTCCTCGGGCTTCTTGCGGGCGTCGAGCAGGACGTTGATCTGGCCGTAGTGCTGGATCAGGCGCACGGGCTTGCCGTCGGAATTCTTGCCCAGGAACAGGATGAAGTCGGGACCCCAGAAGCCGACGTCGTCGATCGACATGGCGCCGTCGCCGGGAAGACCGACGATGCGGGCGCCGACCTCGTCGTCCTTGTCGAGCCCCTTCTCGAAATCCTCGATCAGTTTGGAGAGGCGGACAAAAGCCCATTCGGCCGGGTTCTCGCGCATCCGGACGCCGTCCATCAGGGCGGCGGTCTGCGCCGGGGTGGCGGCCGGCAGCAGCGGCTGCGGACAGGGTTCGTCGCCCCAGTCGGGGACGAAGACCGGCGGCGGCGCCGGGGCGGCGGCGGGCTTTGATTTGCTCATGTCGAGACCCTAACGCATGAGCGCCGGATCAGAACAGTCCGTGGCCCTTGGGCAGTTCGGCGTAGCGGTGGACGCGGGTCGACAGGATCAGGCCGAAGCCGAACATAACCGTCATCATCGACGATCCGCCATAGGACAGCAGCGGCATCGGCACACCCACCACCGGAGCCAGACCCATGACCATGGCGCCGTTGATGAGCACGAACAGGGCGAAGAAGGCTGTCATCCCGGCGGCGGCGATGCGGCCGAAATGGCTGTGGGCCAGGGAGGCGATGCGCAGGGAAATCAGGATAATGGCGATATAGCAGGCCAGAACCGCGAACGAGCCGACGAAACCGAACTCTTCCGCCACCGTCGAGAAGATGAAGTCGGTATGCCGTTCCGGCAGGAACTCCAGCTGGCTCTGGCTGCCCAGACCATAGCCCTTGCCGAGCACGCCGCCCGATCCAAGTGCGATCTTGGACTGGATGATGTTGTAGCCCGTGCCCGACGGGTCGGACTCCGGGCTGAGGAAGGTCAGGACGCGGTTCCGCTGGTACTCGTGCATTCCGAACATGACGAACGGCGGGATGATGGCGGCGGCGGCGGCGGCTCCGGCCGCGATGACGCGCCAGCTGAGACCGGCCAGGACCATCATCACGCCGCCGGTCAGGCCGATGACCATGGCGGATCCGAGGTCAGGCTGTTTGGCCACCAGCAGGAAGGGGACGCCGATCAGGCCGAGCGGGAAGATCAATTTCCATGACCAGCGGGCCTCCTGGGCCGTGTGGCTATGGTACCAGCGCGCCAGGGCGAGGACGAGGCCGAGCTTGACGAACTCGGCCGGCTGGATGCGGGTCACGCCGAGGTCCAGCCAGTTGCGGGCGCCGCCGGCCACATAGCCGAGGGGGGTGAAGTCGATCAGCAGCAGCAGGAAGACGACGAGCCCGTACAGCGGATAGGCGCCGAGGAACCACCATTTCGGGTGAATCATGGCCAGGCCCAGCATCACCACCACCATGACGCCGAACCGGATCAGGTGGTCGGCCGCCCAGGGTTGCCACTGTCCGCCCGCGATCGAATAGAGCATGGCCGCGCCGACGCAGCCGACCACGCACAGCAGGGCGACGAGACGCCAGTCGAGTTCGGAGATCTTGGTCGAGAGCCGGTCGCGTTCGCCGGGACGGGTCAGGGCCGAGGCGGTCATTGCGGCGGCTCCGACAGATAGGGGCGCGGACCGGTGGTCGCGGTGGGCGGGCGGCGCGGCGCGGGCGGCGCCACCTCCGCCGCGGCGGGACCGGTGACCTCGCCACCCGGCGCGGCGCCCAGTTCACCCTCATCGGCCCCCGCGGGCGCGACGGCCTCGGGCGGCAAGGGGCGCTCGATCCGGGCCCGCATATCGGGGTCCTTGATCAGAACCGTCTTCATGATCTCGCGCGCGCGCGGCGCGGCGTCGGCGGAACCGCCCGAAGGCGCATGCTGGATAATCAGGGCGATGGCGTAGCGCGGCGCATCGTGCGGGGCGAAGGCCACGAAGAGGGCGTGGTCGCGGCGCGTCCAGACTGCGTCGCGCGGGCCGCGCGAACCCGTGCCGTAGTCGCGCGACTGGGCGGTGCCGGTCTTGCCCGCCATCTGGATATCGCCGAGGCCGAGCTGGGAGGCGCGGTAGGCCGTGCCGGAGACGTCATTGGCCACGGCCGCCATGCCGTTGCGCACGATATCGAGGTGGGCGTCGCTGAACGGCAGGTCGGCGAAGGCCGGTGCGTCCGGGCGCGCCTGCCCCCCCACGGCCTTGACCAGGCGCGGCTGGACCGCCTTGCGGGCGTTGGCGAGCCGCGCCGTCATCACCGCCAGATGCAGGGCGCTGACCTCCAGCGCACCCTGCCCGATCGCCACCGACAGGGTCTCGCCCGGATACCATTTGCCGGCGTCCGGATGGGTGGCGCGGGTCCGACGGGCATGGTCGGCCCTCCATTGCGTGGAAGGCACGGTTCCGCTGGACTGACCGGCGATGCCGATCTCATAGGTCTGGCCGAAGCCGAGATCCTTGGCCACGCGGGCGATGCGGTCGACCCCGGCGCGGTTGCAGAGATGGTAGAAATAGGTGTCGCAAGAGTTCTTGATGGCGTTGTGCATGTCCATCGCGCCGTGCCCGCCCCGCCGCCAGCAACGGAAGGTGCGGGCGCCGTAGCGATAGCCGCCGGTGCAGACCACCCGCTCGGCCGGATTGATCCCCGCGTCCAGCAGGGCCAGGGCGGTGATCATCTTGAAGGTCGAGCCCGGCGGGAAGGTGCCGTAGATGGCCTTGTCCAGCAGCGGCTTGCGCTCGTAGTCGCGCAGGGCGTTGTAGATGTTCGAGGGCACGCCGCCGACGAACAGATTGGGATCGAACGACGGCGCCGAGACCATGCACAGGATGTCGCCGTTGCGGATGTCCATGACCACGCAGCCGCCGGATTCCTCGCCGAAGACCTCGAGCGCGCGGTTCTGGACGTCGGCGTCGAGGGTCAGGACCACGTCCTTGCCGGGGACCGCCGGGCGCGAGCCGCCGATATCCTCGGCCACCACCCTGCCCCGGGCGTCGACCTCGACGCGATTGCCGCCGGCCTCGCCGCGCAGATCCGTGTCGAACGACTTTTCCACGCCCTGACGGCCGATGCGGAAGCCGGGATTGTAGAGGATGTCGGGGACCTTCTCGCCCCGGTCCCTGATGGCCTGGATGTCGCGGTCATTGGGCTTGGCGACATAGCCGATGACGTGTGCGAAGGCTCCGCCGAAGGGGTAGTAGCGAGCCTCGTTCATGTCGGCCATGACGCCCGGCAGTTCGTTGGCATACAGGTTGACGCGGGCGAACTCCTCCCAGCTCAGGTCGCTCTTGACCGGCACGGGCGAGAAGCGCGGGGCGGCGTTGACATCGCGGATGATCGAGCGGCGGCGATCCACCGTGTCGGGCAACAGCCGGCCCAGCAGGTCCAGGGTCTGGTCCAGATCCCTGGTTTCGTCGCGGACGACCAGAACGCGGAAGCTGGGCCGGTTGCCGGCGATGACCACGCCGTCGCGGTCGAGGATGCGGCCGCGTGGGGGCGGCACCAGACGGAAGTTGAACTGGTTGTTCGACGCCATGGTGGCGTACTGGCCGGCCTGGATGACCTGCAACTGCGCCAGACGGCCGGTCAGGGCCAGGCCGCCGAGCGTGGTCAGGCCGCCCAGCACGAAGGTCCGGCGCAGGAAGGAGCCCTGTCGCTCATTGACGTCGGAGAAGAAGATGGAGGGTTCCGAGCTCATCCTCCTTCGCTCCCTGCGGGAGCTTCGGAGGACTTCGTCGCCATGGACGGGCGCATCGGGACCTGTCCTGCGAAGCCTTGGCGAAGCAGGATCATCGGAACCTCACATCGCCGTCCTCGAACCGCTCGATCATCCGGTCCGCGAACGGAAAGAGCAGCAGGGTCGGCACGATCTGGCCGATCAGGGCCAGAATACTGGGCGGGTTGCGGGCGATCAGGGTGACGACGAGATAGGCCATCAGGAAGGCCAGGGCGCAGCAGGCGGCGTACCAGACGAACAGGACCGCCGTGTCCTGCCCGATCAGGAAGCTGCGTGAGGCCAGGACCACCGCATAGATGGCCAGCAGCGCCAACGCCCAAAGACCCAGCGGGCCGTAGGTCAGGATATCGAGGATCAGGCCGAGCAGGGTCAGGGTCAGGGGAGCCGTGACCGTCGGGCGGATCAGCGGCCAGGCGAAGGCCAGCACCATGGGAATGACCGGCTCGGGCAGGTTGAGGCCGAACAGTTCCACCGGGGTGGCGAGGATGATGGTGACCGCGAGGGTGATGGCGGCCGGTATGAAGATCCACTGCACCGGTCCCACGACGCGGACCGCGACCGGGCGTCTCATTCCGTTCCTCCCGGCGACGACGCGGCGGGAGCGTCCGCGGGGGTGGCGGGCGGCGACGGACGGGGACGGGCGGCTTCGGCGACCGTGGCGGCGGCGGCGTCGGCTCGCCGCTGCTCAAGCTGCGCGCGGGCGGCGGTTCGGCGGGCGGCGGCGTCGGTGATGGCGGACGCCTGTTCGGGGGTGGCCTCCGACAGGGTGCCGAGCGCGGCCAGCGGCGGGGCGTTGAGATCGTCGGCGCCGATCAGCTGGCCGAAATCCTCGAACAGCATGACGCGGACATAGTCGATGGCGCCGCGGTCGCTGAACAGTTTGACCCGCCAGCTGCCGTCGATGCCCCTGGCGGCGACGCCGATGGGCACGCCGCGCGGGAAGCCGCCGCCGTCGCCGGACGACAGGATGCGGTCGCCGACCTGGATCGACCCGACGCCGCGCACGAACTCGAGCCGGGGGTTGTCGCTGCCGTCGCCCTTGAGGATGGCGCGGGCGTCGGTCCGATCGACCAGCACCGGGATCTGGCTGGCCACGTCGGTGACCAGCAGCATGCGGCTGATGCCTGGCGAGGTCCCCACGACCCGGCCGACCAGTCCGTGCTCGTTGATGACGGGATTGCCGACCTTGACGCCCTTTGCCGACCCCGCGTCGAGCAGCCGGGCCTTCGAGAAGGGACCGCGCGCGTCGAGGATCGAGCGCGCCGTCTGCATGGCCACGGGCGGCTCGGGGCGGATGCCCAGCATGGCCTCATAGCGGGCGTTGACGTTCTTGAGCGCGATGGCCTGGTCGCGCCATGGCTGCAGCTCGGCCAGTTCGCGCTTGAGCCGGCGGTTCTCCGACACGGCGAAGAAATAGCCGCCGACATAGTCCGAGGCATGGCCGAACCAGCGCACCGGGGCCGCGAAGACACCGCCCACGGGGCCGGCGACCGCTTCGACGCCGGAACGCACGGGCTGGTAGGGCGAGGTCTGGGCGCGAGCGTCGCTGATCAGCAGCAGGATGCAGCCGATGGCCGCGACAACGACGGTCACGGCCGCGGTCCAGACCAGCGGCACTCTGATATTTTCGAACGGTCCGTCGCGAAACGCCACGGCGCGCCTTCCTCAGAAAAGGGAATCAGCGGGACGCCCCCGGCCGATCTGTCGAGCCTATCGCAAAATCCGCGCCAGTTGGGAACCGGCGCAGACCCACGATAACGGGGATTTGCGGCGGTGTTTCGACCCGGGTCCTAAAGGGCCGAGTCGAGCACGCCCTTCATCCAGCGCGGATGCTCGAGCACGCGGCCGCAGCCGATGGCCACGCAGGACAGCGGATCGTCGGCGACCGAGACCGGCAGGCCCGTATGATCGCGAATCTCGGCGTCCAGGCCGCGCAGCAGGGCGCCGCCGCCGGTCAGCATGATGCCCTTGTCGGCGATGTCGGCGGCCAGTTCGGGCGGGGTGGCTTCCAGCGCGACCTTCACGGCCTCGACGATCTGCGAGACGGGCTCGGCCAGGGCCTCGGCGGCCTGGCGTTCGGAGATGCGGACCTCGCGCGGGACGCCCTGCATCAGGTCGCGGCCCTTGACGTCGATCGACAGGCCTTCGCCGTCGGCCGGGATGCGGGCGGTGCCGATGTCCTTCTTGATGCGCTCGGCGGTGGTCTCGCCGATCAGAAGGTTATGGTTGCGGCGCATGTAGGAGATGATCGCCTCGTCCATCTTGTCGCCGCCCACGCGGACCGAGCGCGAATAGACGATGCCCGACAGCGACAGCACGGCCACCTCGGTGGTGCCGCCGCCGATGTCGACGACCATGGAGCCGGTCGGCTCGTGGATCGGCAGGCCGGCGCCGATGGCGGCGGCCATGGGCTCGTCGATCAGGCCGACGCGGCGGGCCGAGGCGTTGAGGCAGGAATCGTTGATGGCGCGGCGCTCGACGGCGGTGGCGCCCGACGGCACGCAGACGATGACCTTGGGGTTCACGAAGCCCTTGCGGTTATGAACCTTGCGGATGAAATGCTTGATCATCTCCTCGGCGACTTCGAAGTCGGCGATGACCCCGTCGCGCATGGGACGGATGGCTTCCATGTGGCCGGGGGTGCGGCCCAGCATCTGTTTGGCCTCTATGCCGACGGCGTGCACGATCTTGCGGCCGCCGACGTTGCGCAGGGCGACCACGGACGGCTCGTTCAGCACAATGCCCTTGCCCTTCATGTAGATAAGGGTGTTGGCGGTGCCGAGGTCGATGGCGATGTCGTTGGAGATCGCGCCGAAAATGCTGGAGAACATGGGTCCGGGATACCGTTCGTTCGGGCCTTGGAGGGGCGTGCGTCAGTCTCGATCCGCTTCGGCGACGCCCCGGCGACGCGCATCCCCACGCACCGCCTCCTGATCGTTATCGCCTGACCGACCTTACGGCTCGTTTGCCCTTGTGCGCGGGCGAATACAAGCCCTGTCGCCCGGCGAGACGCATTCAGAAGTCCCGCAAGCTGCGCCATTGGGGCCGGCTCACCGGAACGTGACGCCGAACCGCTTCAGGCGAGGCTGTCAGTCGGCGCCGGAGGCCCGCTCGCGCCTTTTCACGAGTTCCCGCGCGCCCAGCATCAGGCCGAGCCAGACGACCGCCACGCCGGCCAGGATCAGCGAGGTCCAGACGCCGTCGCCGCTGACCGCCGCCACCACCGCCCCGCCGAAGAAGGCCACCAGGGCGGTCTTGGGCAGCACCCCGAGGGCGCAGCCGGCGAGGAAGGCGGGAAACGACGCCCGGGTGGCGCCGAAGGCCATGTTGACGACGATGAAGGGCGCCGAGGGCACGTTGCGGATCATGAAGCTGGCGTAGAAGGCGTTCTTGCCGACGAAACCCTTGAGCCGGGCCATGGTCCGCCCGCCATGGCGGTCGACCAGCCGCGCCGTCGGGCCCCGCCCCAGCCAGTAGGTCACGCCCGCCGAGGCCACGGTCGCCGCCCAGCTGTAGAAGAAGCCGAGCGACGGCCCGAAGGCCACGACGCAGGCGGCGATCAGGATGAACTGCGGCACGCCGATGAAGGCGGCGGCGATGAACAGCACCACGGTGGCGAAGAAGGCCAGTGGACTGCCCGCATAACCCTGCAGCCACGCCTCGAGGTTCTCCTCGGCCGCCAGACCCAGCTGGCTCTTGCCGATGGCCAGCAGGCCGAGGGTCGCGCCGAGCAGCAGCGCGGTCGCCAACGCCGCCCGCCAGCGGCGGGCTTCCATGTTGAGAATGAAGTCGAGGAGGCGGCGCATGTCGCACCGGATTAGCAGGCGAAGGGAGCGTGGGCGAGGTCCGCGGTCCGGCGCCGCTGTCGACGCCAGACGGTCAGGCCAGGCGGAAGGTGGGCGGCGGCAGGCTCAGCGACGTGTCCGCCACCGCCTCTCCGCGGAAGAAGCGCACGATCAGGTCCTGAACGTCTGGATGGGACTCGAAGACGTTGTGGCCCGCGTTCTCGACGGTCACCCGGGTCCGATGCTGGAACTGGGCGGCGACCTCCGCCTGTTCCTCCAGCGGCGTGCGGCCGTCGAGCGTGCCGGCGACCAGCAGCGCGGGGGTTTCGATGCGGATTGGCGCGCGGAAGTCGTCGCCGAGATCGACGTTCTCGACCGCGCCCAGCAGGTGCGGCATGGGGAAGTTCAGGGCATCGCCGAGGACGGCGGTCCGGGCCTCGGCCTCGACCAGCGCCAGCCGTTCGGCCGAGATGCCGGAGGCCAGATCCATGGCCTCGGGCATGCCGGTCACGCTCAGCTGACCCGCCATACTGGCCAGGAAGGGCGCGAGCGCGTCGGTCTGACCCGCGTCGAGCGCCAGATAGAGGCCCGGCAGCAGGGCGAGCGTCCCGGGATTGGCGATCAGGCTGCCCGCGAGCAGTTGAATGGCGAAACCCCCGACCTGAAGATCGAGCGGGCCCGCCGGTCCAGCCACGGTCACGGGCGCCGGCGCCGCCTCGAGCCGTTCGTGCACGCGCCGCATCAGGGCGGGCAGATCAGGAAAGGAGGCGCGGACCGCCGGATCGGCGTCCAGCAGCGCATCCACCCGTTGCAGATAGGCATCCAGCCGGGCCGGTCGTTTCACGGTCTGGTCCTGCCCTTCCAGACTGGCCAGCGCCACGCGGCCGACCCGATCCTCGTGCCGTTTAAGCACGGACAGGGCGAGGTGGGTCCCGTAGCTGATGCCCCAGAGGTCGATCGTTTCAGCTCCCAGATGCCGGCGCAGGGCGTCGATGTCATCGGCGCTCTCGGCCGTATTGTATCCGCGCATCGCGACCCCCTCCCGGGTCCAGTCCGTCCAGGCCGTCTGGAACTCGTCGCGGAAATGTCGGGTCAGGGACGCGCGGGTCAGGGCGGGCAGCGGCGCCGTCGAGGGCGGGCGCGGCGGGATGTGGTTGGACAGGCCGGTCCCGCGCTGATCGAAGGCGATGACGTCGGCCACCTCGCGCAGCGCCATGAAGATCGGGAAGCGCGGCCCCGTCGCCGTCCCCGTGGCGGTCCCGCCGGGGCCGCCCGCCAGATAGACGATCGGCGGGCCCGGCCGCGCCGCCGTCGAAGGGAAACGGACATAGCTCAGGGAGATGCGCCGGGAGGCGGGATCGCGGCGATCCTCCGGCACATCGAAGAAGCCGCGCTCGGCGTCGGTTTCCGCGCCGCGCCAGCCCGCGAAACGGAAGGGGCCCGCCTGCGACTGGGCGAAAGCGAAGCCGGGGACGGCGAGGCCGGCGGCGGCGAGGAGGGAGCGGCGGTTCAGGGATGTGTTTGTCATGCCGACGGTTGAACCCGATCCGCCGCCGCCCGTGCGACCGGTTCGGCCAACGGCTGTTCCGGATCGGCCAACAGCGGCGCATTTCGGCCAACGGCGCGCTAGGCTGGGCGAATGTGGCGAACCCTGACCATTGCCCTGCTCTTCTCGTGGCTCGCCACGGGGGCCCAAGCCCGGGCCCCGGGCTGGGAGACCTGTCGCGGAAGCGCCGGTTCTGAGGGTCCGGTCCTGAGCGATTGCCGCCCGCTGGAAGGCGTGATTGACCCGCAGGGGCGGGAGCTGTGGCTTCGCTCAATCCTCTCCGGGCCGACCGATGATCGTGCCCACGCCCTGCATATCGCGGGGATCGCGTCTTCCGAGGCCTGGCTCAACGGCATCCGGCTGGGCGCCAACGGCCGGCCGGGGACCTCGGCGGCGACCGAGGTTCCCGGCCGCTACCAGACCGCCTTCCTGATCCGGGACACGGTCTGGCGGCCTGAAGGCAACGTTCTGATCGTGCGCCTCTCGTCGTTCCATGGCGGGTTGCGGCTGGACCAGCCCATCGGGGCGTTGATGATCGCGCCCTACCCACTCCCGCCGCGCGGCGCCTTTCTGGCCGTGACCTTTGTCGCCGCGGGCGCCCTGTTCGCCGCGGCGTTCGGCTTTGGCGTGATCCATCTGATCCGCCGGACGGGGTCCAGCCGGGTGCTCGCGGCCATGGCCGGCGTCGCCGGGCTTCAGGCGATCATGGAGAGTATCCGGACCCTGTTTGCGTATGCCTATCCGTTCCACATCTGGCGGTTAACCGGCATCTGGCTGCTGGCCGCGGCCTTTTCGATGCTGCTCGTGGCCTACGCCGCATCCCGGTTCTTTCCGAAGGCCCGGTGGGCGCTCCCGGGCATCGCGGCGGTCGCGGTCAGCGCCACGCTTCTGATCCCCGGCTTCGACTTCAAGACCGGCTGGGCGCTGATCATCGGAGCGAGCCTTGCGGCGATCGCCATCGCGGTCGGGGTACGCCACAGACGCCCCGGGGCCCCGCTGAGCCTGGCTTGGCTGGCGCTGTTCCTCGGCGTCAGTATCCTGTTCCCCGAGTGGCTGCTGGACCTGTCCTTCTTCCTCCTCGCCGCCGGCCTCATCCTGCCCTTGCTGATGGTCGAGGTTGTCCGGCTGAGCCGTGAGGATCGGGGACGCGAGGCGGCGCTGACGCGGGCCGCCAACCAACCGGATCGCCTGACGGTCGCGTCATCAGGCGGGGTCGAACTGGTCCCGATCGCCGATATCATCGCCGTGGTCGGCGCCGATGACTATGTCGAGTTGCGGTTGGCCGGCGGGCGCTGCCTGCTTCACACCGCCCGGCTCGACCGGCTGGCGACCGAACTGCCGGCTGGATTCCTGCGCATCCATCGATCCGTGATCGCCAACCTGGACCTGGCGAAAGGCTATGCGCGGGACGGCGGGCGCTGGACCCTGTTCATGCAGGACGGTGCGGAGCTGCCGGTCAGCCGCAGACGACTGCCCGCCCTGCGCGAGACCCTCGGCGGGGGCTCGGCGGGCGGTGGTCGGGCCTGACATTTGATCGTCCTTTCGCAACTGCGTAAGGAATGGGCGCCGTTCGCCGGGAGTCGCCATGTCCAGCCTGCAATCCTCCGCCCTCGCCCGCGTCAAACCCTCGGCCACCCTGGCGGTGACCGCCCGGGCGCGCGAGCTGAAGCGCGAGGGGCGCGATGTGATCGGGCTCGGCGCCGGCGAGCCGGATTTCGACACGCCGGAGAACATCAAGGAAGCGGCCATCGCCGCCATCCGGCGCGGCGAGACGAAATACACCGACGTCGACGGCATTCCCGAGCTGAAGGCGGCGGTGGCGGCGAAATTCGCGCGCGAGAACGGCCTGACCTATGCGGTGAACCAGATCCACATCGCCCCGGGCGGCAAGACGGTGATCTACAACGCCCTGCTGGCCACCCTGTCGCCGGGAGACGAGGTGATCGTGCCGGCGCCCTACTGGGTCAGCTACCCCGACATGGTGCTGCTGGCGGGCGGGGAGCCGGTGACGGTGGTCGGGCATGAGGCGGACGGCTTCAAGCTCAAGCCGGAGGCGCTGGAGGCCGCGATCACGCCGCGCACGAAATGGCTGATCCTCAACTCGCCCTCGAACCCGACCGGCGCGGCCTATACGGGCGCCGAGCTGGAAGCGCTGGCTGCCGTGCTGCGCCGCCATCCGCAGGTCTGGATCCTGACGGACGACATGTATGAGCACCTGATCTACGGCGATTTCGACTACCGGACGATCGCCCAGACAGCGCCCGACCTCTACGAGCGGACGCTGACGGTCAACGGCGTGTCCAAGGCCTATGCCATGACCGGCTGGCGCATCGGCTATGGCGGCGGCCCGAAGCCGCTGATCGACCTCATGCGCAAGGTGGCGGGGCAGACGACGTCAAATCCCTCGTCGATCAGCCAGTGGGCGGCGGTCGAGGCGCTGAACGGGCCGCAGGACTTCATCGCCGAGCGGGCGAAGCATTTCGAGGCGCGGCGCGATCTGGTCGTGTCGATGCTGAACCAGGCGACCGGCCTCCGCTGCGCGACGCCCGAGGGGGCCTTCTATGTCTATCCGTCGATCGAGGGGCTGATCGGGAAGACGACCGAAGGCGGGGTCGTGATCGACAGCGACGACGTGTTCGCGACCGAACTGCTGGACGCCGAGGGGGTGGCGGTGGTGCAGGGCTCGGCCTTCGGCCTGAGCCCCTATTTCCGCATCAGCTATGCGACCTCGGAGAGCGTGCTGGAGGAAGGCTGCCGGCGGATCCAGCGGTTCTGCGCGGGACTTCGCTGACGTCAGGCAGCGCGCGAGACCGCGAAATCGGCCAGCTGTTCCAGCGCCGACCGCCATTCGCCCTGCGGCAACGGCCTGAGCGCTTCCCGGGCGGCGGCGGCGTAGTCCCAGGCGAGGTCGAGCGTCGAACCCACCGACCCCGTGCCGACGATCAGCTCGCGCGCCCGGCGGAAGTCGTCCCCGGTGCGCTGGCCCTTGTTGATGGTGCGGTCCCAGAAGGCGTCCTCGCGACCGCGGGTGCGGGCGGCGGCCAGCAGCAGCGGCAGGGTCACCTTGCCCTCGCGGAAGTCGTCGCCGGCGTTCTTGCCCAGCACCTCGGAAACGCCGCCGTAGTCGAGCGCGTCGTCGGCCAGCTGGAAGGCGAGGCCGAGGTTCAGGCCGTAGGCGCGCAGGGCCTGAACCGCGGGTTCGTCGGCCCCGGCGCCGACGGCCCCGGCCTCGGCGGCGGCGGCGAACAGTTCGGCGGTCTTGGCCGAGATGATGCGCAGATAGGTGTCCTGGTCCAGGTTCAGGTCGTGGGCGCGGGTCAGTTGCAGCACCTCGCCCTCGGAGATGACGCTGGAGGCGCGGGCGAGGATGCCCAGGGCCCGCATCCGGCCGGTCTCGACCATGAGTTCGAAGGCGCGGGCGAACAGGAAGTCGCCGACCAGGACGCTGGACGGCGCGCCCCAGATCAGATGGGCCGCGACCTTGCCGCGACGCAGATCGGAACTGTCGACCACGTCGTCGTGCAACAGGGTGGCGGTGTGGATGAACTCGACCGCCGCGGCCAGCTTGACCGGGACGTCGATCGGACCGGTCGCGCCCGAGGCCCGCGCCGCGGCGAGGGTCAGCAGCGGCCGCAGCCGCTTGCCGCCGGCCGAAACCAGGTGTTCGGCCAACAGGGGAATGACCGGCACCTGCGACTGCATCCGCTCGATGATCAGGGCGTCGACGGTCGCCATGTCGCGCGCGGCCAGTTGCACCAGCGGCTCGACGCTGCCCTTGGAGCGGGGATCGGCGACGGGGACAGCGTCCAAGGGGAAACTCTTCGAAGGGGCGGCGCAGGGGAGAATCGCGCCCGAAAATACAGTCTCCGCCTTGCCCGGCGGCGATGCCGCGCACAATGGTGATCGCTCCATGAAGGGTCAAGCCGCGTGACCGTCGCACCGTTCCCTCCCCCTGACGGCGAAACCGTCGAGAACGCCCTGCTGGACGGGCGCGTCCGGCTGCGTCAACCGGCGAAGGGATACCGCGCCGGGATGGATGCGGCCCTGCTGGCGGCGGCTGTCGCGGCGGAGCCCGGCCAGCGGGTGATCGAGGCCGGCTGCGGCGCGGGCGCGGTGCTGATGCAGATCGCCGCGCGGCGTCCTCACGCGGCCCTGACCGGGCTGGAGCGCGATCCCGCCATGGCGGCGCTGGCGCGGGAGAACGCGGCGCTGAACGGGGCTGACGCGCGGATCGTCGAGGGCGATGTGGCGGCGGGGTTCCGGGCGCGGGCGATGGAGCCGTTCGACTGGGCCGTGAGCAATCCGCCGTTCTTCGACGACCCGGGCGCCCTTCGGGCTCCGGCGCCGGGCAAGCGGGGCGCCTGGATGGCGGATGACGGGCTGAAGGCGTGGACCGGGTTCCTGCTGAAATCGGTGCGCGAGGGCGGTCGGATCGTGATCATCCACCGCGCCGACCGGCTGGCCGACCTGCTGGCTCTGCTGGGGGAGACGGCGGGATCGTTCGCGGTGCGCGGCATTCATCCGTATGCGGACGAGCCGGCGAAACGGGTGCTGGTTCAGGCGATCAAGACGGGCAAGGCGCCACTGCGGCTGCTGCCCCCGCTGATGCTGCACGAACGCGGCGGGGACAAGCATACGGCGGAGGCGGAGGCGGTGATGCGGGGTGAGGCGGAGATCGGGTGGTGAGGCGCTTCTCCCTCCCCTTCATGGGGAGGCGCAGCCGAGCCCGGGCGGGGAAATGAGAAACGGCCGCCGTCGGGGTTCGTGGCGACAGTCCCCCACCCGGTCGCTGCGCGACCACCCTCCCCATGAAGGGGAGGGAGATGTATGGGTGCCCCATGTCCCTGCGCCCCCTGTTCGTCACCCAGGTCTATGAGGCCTCTCTGGCCGCCTCGCCCGGCTTCGAGGCCTTCAACGCCGGCCTCGTCGAAGCCTGCCGCATGCTGGCGGTCGAGGACCACGCCGGCCGGGCCTGGTGCCGGGAGCACGGCTACCGCGGCTACACCTCCTACGGCTCGCTGAGCGACCTGCCCCACCGCCTGCCCGAGTTCGCCGAGTTGAAGCGGCATCTGGACCGACACGCCCTCCTCTATGCCAGGGCGCTCAATTTCGACCTCGCGCGCAAGCCGCGGCTGGACAGCCTGTGGGTCAACATCCTCAAGCCCGGCGGCGGCCACACGGGCCACATCCACCCCCACGCCTTCCTCAGCGGCACCGTCTATGTCGAGGTCCCCGACGGCGCCTCGGCCCTGAAGCTGGAAGACCCCCGCCTGCCGATGATGATGGCCCGTCCCGGCGTCCACGCGGACGCGCCGGAGGCGGAACGGCCGTTCGTCTATCTGGCCCCGGCGGCCGGGACGGTGCTGATGTGGGAGAGTTGGCTGAGGCACGAGGTGCCGGCCAATGCGGCGAAGAGCGAGCGGATTTCGGTGAGCTTCAACTACGCCTGAGGATCCCGGCGGCGCATGAAGGTCTCGCCCTGGAACACCAGGCGGTCGGGCGTTTCGCCGTCGCCGCCGAACTGGACGATCTGCCCCTGCATCGGAACCAGCTCGACGCGGATCGTCTCCGGTTGGGTGAAGGGCTCGGCGATGGTCTGCATGACGCCCATCGAAACGACCATGGCGCCGCCCTGTTCGTCGATCCGCACCGTGCCCAGCGCGGGGCTCTCATAGGTCCCGACATAGGCCGCGACCGGCCTTGCCAGCGCCCACGGGCGCGCGGCGCGTTCGGCCCGTTGCCGGGCGATCGAGGCGACCGCGCGATCGCGGCGATCGACGAGATCGGCCAAGGCCGCGTCATAGGCGGCCCCGAGGTCCGGACGGCCCGCGTGCCAGTCATAGACATAGTTGGCGATCAGATCGGCCAGGCCGCCGGCCACCGCGTCTTCATTGATCATGACCGCAACGCCGAGCCTGCGCGCCGGCATGAAGGAGATGTGGGCGCGGGAGCCGGCGAAATTGCCGAAATGGTGGATCAGAACGTCGTCGCCATAGCGGCCGATCTGCCAGCCGAGCCCATAGGATTCACGAGTGTAGGGGCCGAACGTCCCCGTGCTGATCGCAAGCGGTCGATGGGTTGAGGCGACCACCCCCTCCGGGAAGACGCGGCGGCCGTCGAGGACGCCGTCGTTGATCTGAACCTCCAGCCAGCGGGCCATGTCGCCGGCGGTCGAGACGAGGCCGCCGGCTGACTGCATGGTGGCGTCGACCTTTTGCAGTGGGCTGCGGACCGGTCCTTCGGCGAGATGGCCGAGGTGTCCGGCGGTGATGACCCCGCCGTCGGCGCGGACCTCGGACACCCACCCCGTCGTATGGACCATGCCCATCGGATTCAGCACCTCGTCGCGGACCAGAATGCGCCAGTCGCGGCCGTCGCGCGCCTCCAGCAGGGTGGTGGCGAGGTTGTAGCCGGCGTTCGAGTAGCGAAAAGTCCCGTGCGGAGTGTCGTCGCGGGCCACGGTCGCGGCGATCAGACGCTGCATCACCTCGGGCGTGTGGTCGCCCGACATGGCGGCGCGGAACGACATGGGCGAATTGTCCAGCCCTGACCGGTGACTGAGCAGATCGGTCAAGCTGACCCGGGCGGCGAGGTCCGCCGGCAGCCCGGGCGAACGCGACCAGGTCTCGAGCGGGGCCTCAAGATCGACGTCCCCGCGTACGCCCATCGCCGCGATGGCGAGGGCGGTGAACGACTTGGTCGAGGAGGCGATGTAGAAGCGTGTGTCGGCGTCGACAGGCGCGCCGATCGACAGGTCCGCCACGCCATAGCCCGCGGTCAGAATGGCCTCGTCGCCGTCCACGACGGCGATCGCCAGGCCCGGAACCACGCCGACCTCGGCCAGGGCGCGGCGGATAAAGGCGTCGGCGTCCTTGCGGAAACGACTGGCGTCCGGCCCGGCGACGGCGGGCGCCGGCGCCAGAAGCACGACGAGGACGGTCAGGGCGGCGAGACGGAACAAGCGGGTCATGGTGGGCTCTCTCTATGACGACCGCCGCTTCCCATGACGCTT
>CALRJO020000036.1:0-29571 GCA_943367565.1 Brevundimonas vancanneytii | reverse complement strand
CTTCTTCGCAGCGGGCTTCCGGGCCATCGGCTTCTTGGGAGCCGCCTTGGCGGCGGGTTTGGCGGCGACCTTCGGAGCGGCCTTGGCCGCCGGTTTGGCGGCCGGCTTCTTCGCGGCGGGTTTCGGCGCAGCCTTCACGGCAGGTTTGGCGGCGGCCTTGGGCGCCGCGGCTTTCGCCGCAGGTTTCGCGGCGGCCTTCGGCGCGGCGCTCGACTTTGCCGCCGGTTTCGGCTTGGAAGCGGCGACGGCCGGCTTCGGTTTGGCGGCCGCCTTAGGCTTGGATGGTGCTTTAGCCATGAATTCCCCGACCCCTCGGTTCAGTTGGTTGATGCTGGCGCAGGAGAGCACGCCAGCGCGTGTCTCGATTCGTCATGATAGCGGTGTTTGAGAAATGTCCGAGTCCGCAGTGCAAATAATCGCGAGGGGCCCGCGCGCCGTCGCCGAGGCCGCCGCCGTGTCGCTGGATTCCGACCCGCTGCTGGAAGGCGCGACCTATTCGATTCTCGAAGAAGACGAGGACAAGGGCATCTGGCGCATCGACGCCTTTCCCAATGACGCCGACGACGCGCGCGGCATCGAGGCGCGGTTGAAGGCGCACGACGGTCTGACCGTGAAGGTCGAGAAACTGGCCGACGCCGATTGGCTGGCCATGTCGCTGTCCGGCCTGCCGCCGGTGCGCGCCGGACGGTTCTTCGTCTATGGCGCCCATGACGAGGGCATCGTTCCGAACAATACGATCAATCTGAAGATCGACGCCGGCGCCGCCTTCGGCACCGGCCACCACGGCACCACGGTCGGCTGTCTGGTCGCCTTCGACGAGTTGCTGAAGCGCGAACGGTTCGAGCGGGTGCTGGACGTCGGCTGCGGCACGGGGGTGCTGGCCATCGCGGCGGCGAAGACGGGATCGAAGGTCGCCGTCGGCACCGACATCGACCAGCCGTCCGTCCGCATCGCCAACGAGAATGCGAAACTGAACATGGCCGACGCCCGCTTCGTGCACGCCTTCGGCCTGAACGACCGCAAGGTCCGTCAGCACGGACCCTATGATCTGGTCTTCGCCAATATCCTCGCGCCGCCGCTGGTTTCCCTGTCGCAGGACATCAAGAACGCGCTGAGCCTCGGCGGCGTCGCCATCCTGTCCGGCCTGCTGCGGACCCAGGAGCGGCGCGTGTCGGCGGCCTATCTGTCACGGGGATTCGTGCTCGAGCGGCGCATCCATCGCGACGCCTGGAGCGCGCTGGTGCTGAGGCGGGTGGGCTGACGGCGGAACAGGCGTCCTCCGCAACCGTTGCGGCAGTTCAGTGGAGGAACCGCCCGTGACCCAGTATGACCCCAACAACGATCCGACCCGCATCCCGCCCGCCGGGCCGGTCTATACCGAGACCGTCGAAACCGTCGTGGTCCGCGAGTCCAACACCGGTTGGTGGATCGCCGGCATTCTCGGCGGGGTGGTGCTGATCGCCGTGCTTTGGATTCTGTTTGCCCGCGGAACGCCGCAGACCGATGAGGCCCTTCTGGAAGCCCAGATGGACGCGGCCGCCGCCCAGGCCCAGGCGGACTCCGCCCTGATCCAGGGCCAGGTCGCCGGGGCCCAGGCCAGCGTCGACATCGCCCGCGCCGACGCCGCCCGCTCGCAGGCCGACGCCGTCCGCGCCGCCAGCGAGGCCCGCGCCGCCGAAGCGCGCGCCTCGACCCCTGTGGTGATCGAGCGCGAGGTTCAGGTCCCGGCGCCCGCGATCGTCACCCCGACCTCGCCGCAGAACTAGGCTGATGCGTTCTCCCTCCCCCGAAGTGGGGAGGGACGGCGGAGCGAAGCGAAGCCCGGGTGGGGGACGTCAGATATTCCCCACCCGGTCGCTACGCGACCACCCTCCCCATGAAGGGGAGGGAGATGCTATGCGCAGTTTATGCGCCAGTCCTTCGACGAAACCACCGATCCGTCCTTCGGGGCCAAACACCTGCCGCGCGTCCGCGCGAAGATGGCCGAGCAGGGCCTCGACGGCCTGCTGGTCCCGCATGAGGACGAGCATCAGAACGAGTACCTGCCGGCCGCCAACGACCGGCTGGCCTGGCTGACCGGCTTCACCGGCTCGGCCGGCGCCGGCGCCGTGCTGATGGACCGCGCCGCCGTGTTCGCGGACGGCCGCTATACGGTGCAGGTCCGGGCCCAGGTGGACCCCGCGCAGTTCGAAATTCTGGACCTTGTCGAAGGCGGCGTGCCGGCCTGGCTCGAGCGCGCGCCGAAGGGATCGGTGATCGGCTACGATCCGCGTCTGCACAGCCCCGACGCTCTCGCGACCCTGAAGCGCGCGGCGAACAAGGCCGGCGCGGAACTGAAGCCGGTCGATCCCAATCCGCTGGACCTGGCCTGGGCCGAGGAGCGTCCGGAGCAACCGACCGCGCCGGTGGTCCCGCACGAGGACCGCTACTCCGGTGAAAGCAGCGCCTCGAAGCGTGCCCGCATCGGCGATGCGATGGCGAAGGCGGGCGCGGACGCCGCGGTGCTGACCGCGCCGGCGTCCCTGGCCTGGCTGTTCAACATCCGCGGCGGCGACGTGATCCGCACGCCCCTTCCGCTGGGGCAGGCGGTGGTGAAGGCGGACGGCACGGCGCAGCTGTTCCTCGATCCGCGCAAGGTGACCAATGAACTGCCCGGCTGGCTGGGCGACGCGGTGACGCTGGAGACCCCGGCCGCCCTTGATGCGGCGCTGGACGCCCTGTCGGGCCGAAAGGTGCTGGTCGATCCGGGTCAATCCCCGGCCTGGTATTTCGACCGGCTCGAAGCGGCGGGCGCGACCGTGGTGCGCGGCATGGACCCCTGCACCCTGCCGAGGGCCTGCAAGAATCCGGTCGAGATCGAGGGCAGCCGTCAGGCCCATATCCGCGACGGCGCGGCCCTGACCCGCTTTCTGCACTGGGTCGACACCGTGGGGCAGGAGACCCTGCCCGACGAGCGCCGGATCGCCGAGGCGCTCGAGGGTTTCCGCGAGGCGACCGGAGCGCTGAAGGATCTGAGTTTCGACACCATCGCGGGCTGCGGACCCAACGGCGCCCTGCCGCACTACAAGCCCGTCACCCGCACCATTCGCCGGATGGAGAAGGGCAGTCTGCTGCTGGTCGACGGCGGCGGCCAGTATCTGGACGGCACCACCGATGTGACGCGGACCATGGCCGTGGGCGAGCCGACCGCCGAACAGCGCCGGATGTTCACCCTGGTGCTCAAGGGCCATATCGCCATGGCGGTGGTGCGCTTCCCGGCCGGGACGACCGGACACCAGCTGGACGCCCTGGCGCGCTTGCCGCTGTGGATGGCGGGCCATGACTACGACCACGGCACCGGGCATGGCGTCGGCAGCTATCTGGGTGTGCATGAGGGTCCGCAGCGGATCGCCAAGACAGCCAACAGCCAGCCGCTGCTGACGGGCATGATCCTGTCCAACGAGCCCGGCTACTACCGCGAGGGCCACTGGGGCATCCGCATCGAGACGCTGCAGGTGGTGACGCCGCCGACGCCGATCCCGGGCGGCGAGCGGCCGATGCACGGGTTCGAACAGCTGACCCTGGCCCCGCTGGACCGCAAGTTGATCGATGTGGATCTGCTCACCCCGGACGAGCGGGCCTATGTCGACGCCTATCACGCCGAGGTGCTGGCCAAGGTCGGGCCGTTGCTCGACGGGGAAGTGCTGGACTGGCTGAAGGCGCAGTCGGCGCCGCTTTAAGTAGAGTGGTGTTTGTGGTAGACTTGGTTCTACCATGCTGAACATCAAGAACCCCAAGGCGCACGAACTGGCCATCAAGGTCGCCGCGGCGACAGGCGAGACCCTGACCGAGGCTGTGATCGTCTCTCTGGAAGAAAGATTGTCGCGGGTGCGCCCGGTAAAACCCGCAATCGATGTCGAGAAGGTCGAAGCGCTGCTCGCCGAGATGCGGAAACACCTCCGACCCCTGGATCCGGGTGAGGACCCTACGGCATTTCTCTATGATCCGGAGACAGGACTGCCGGCGTGATCGTCGATAGCTCGGCGCTCATCGCCATCATCTTTGGAGAACCGGAGGGCAGTGACCTGATGAAGGTTCTGGTGGCTGGTTCGCCACGTATGTCCGCGGCCACCTATTTCGAAGCGGGGATGGTGATCGACCGGAAGGCCGAGGACGGCTTCCCGACCGAGGCGTTCGAGCGGCTGCTGGCGATGACACATCTTGAGGTCGTGCCGGTCACGCGCGGGCAGGCGGAACTGGCGCGCGCAGCCTATCGCAATTTCGGCAAGGGCAATCATCCGGCCGGGCTGAACTTCGGCGACTGCTTCGCCTATGCACTGGCTCGCGAAACCGGCGCCCCGCTGCTGTTCAAGGGCGCCGATTTCACCAGAACCGATATCGAGCCCGTCTTGAAATAAGGCCGAACGGCGCCCATCTCCCTTGAGCCGGCGGAGGCTTCGCCGGCCCCCCACATTTCAAGGAGAGCGGTCATGAAGACGCGCAAACTCGGCCGCGGCGGCCCCGAGGTTTCGGCCATCGGTCTCGGCTGCATGGGGATGGCGGCCTTCTACGGCCAGGCTTCGGATGAGTCGCAGGCGACGGCGGTGATTCATCGCGCGCTCGACCTCGGCGTCACCTTCCTCGACACGGCCGAGATGTATGGGCCCCACACCAATGAGATCCAGGTCGGCAAGGCGCTGGCCGAACGGCGCGACCGGGCCTTCGTCGCCACCAAATTCGGCATCGGCTACAACGCCGGGCGCACGGCCCTGACGGTCGACGGCTCGCCGAAGAACGTCCGCCGCGCCATCGAGGGCAGCCTGAGCCGGCTGGGGATGGACCACGTCGATCTCTACTATCTGCACCGCGTCGACCCGGACACGCCGATCGAGGAAACGGTCGGGGCGATGGGCGAGCTGGTGAAGGAGGGGAAGGTGCGCTTCCTCGGCCTGTCGGAGGCCTCGCCCGAGACGCTGCGCCGGGGTCATTCCGAGCATCCGATCACGGCGCTTCAGACCGAGTATTCGATATGGAGCCGCGAGCCCGAGGACGAACTGCTGGCGACCTGCGACGAACTCGGCATCGGCTTCGTGCCCTACAGCCCGCTGGGCCGGGGCTTCCTGTCGGGGGAGATCAGGTCGGTCGAGGATCTGGCCCCCGACGATTTCCGCCGCTCGAACCCGCGCTTCCAGGGCGAGAATTTCCAGAAGAACATCGACCTTGTGAACGCTGTGTCGGAGATCGCGGCGGACAAGGGGGTGACGGCGGCGCAGCTGGCCCTGGCCTGGGTGCTGGCGCGGGGCGAGACGCTGGTACCGATCCCCGGCACGCGGCGTATCCGGACGCTGGAGGAGAATGCGGCGGCGGCTGATCTGGTGCTGACCGCGGAGGATCTGGCGCGAATCGAGGCGGTGTTCCCGAAAGGCGCGGCCTCGGGCCATCGCTACGCCGAGGCGGCGCGGGCGGCCCTGAACCGCTAGGCGGACGCGGGCGGCGGCGTTCGGCGGGCCGCGAGACTGCCGTGGGTGGCGCCGGCCAGGCCGGCCAGACCCAGATACTCCGGTCCCGAGAGGCCGTGAATGATGACGGAGCGGGTGACCCGCCGCGCATTGGTCACCGCGTGTTCGGCCCAGGCGGTGAACTCGCCCCGCTCCAGCGGATGCGCGCCGGCCTCGAAGGCGACGCCCTGGAGCCGGACCCCCCGGAGGTCCTCGGGCGACCGGCCGGGCGCCTCGCGCAGCTTGCCGACCACGATCATGCAGAAGGGTTTGATCATGACGGTGACCGCGGCCAGGGCGCTGCCCGGCACGCCCTCGATGTCGGTGATCTCGCAGACCAGACCCTTTTCGACCCCCTCCGTCGCCGCCTTGAAGCGGGCGATCAGAGGACCCCGGCCGCGCTGGCTGGCGAGCGTCGTATAGGAGACCGGGAGGAAGAGGGTCGGCTGTTTGGCGTTGCCCTGCTCGGACTTCAGGCGGCTGACGCCCCGGGCGATGGTGGCGAGATCGACCTTCTCGATGTCGGCGGTGGTCAGGTTCCTCAGTTCCTGCGCGCTGAGTTCGACCTCTTCCGGCATCCGCAGGACGCGCCGGGCGATCCGATAGCCGATCTGGGCGAAGGTCTTCAGCTCGAAGACGGGCTCGAGGTGGCAGGAGACCCGCAAGGTCCGGCCGTCGGCGGCGACGAACGGGTTCCAGGGCGTCGGCAGGCTGTCGTCGTCCGGCAGGACCGGCGGCGGTTCGGTCCTGGCGGCCGCCGTCGCATAGGCCGGGTCGATTTCGGCGGCGAAGATCCGGCCGCCACTGAGGCTGGTGACTTCCAGGACATCGGCCGCCTCCGGCGCCGCCCCGCCGAGAAAATGGGTCAACAGCTCGCGCAGGTACAACAGGCAGGACACCTGGGCGCTGAACTTGCCGAGGGCGGGCTGGACCACGAGATAGTCGGTCGGCGACACCCGCTGGAAGAAGCCGCCGCCCTCGAGGTGGCGCGTCAGGGTGCGTTCGACGTGGTGGTAGACCTGCTCCTGGCGGCCTTCCCACTTGTCGCCCAGCCGTTCGGCGATGGCGTCCAGGCCGATCAGATTGATCCGGCCTTCCTCGAGCATGCCCGACGACTGAAAACGCTCAAGCGTCGGTCCGAGTTCGTGGGTGGAGAACCGCTCGACGCTCGAGCGGACCTCCGGCCCGTCGGCGACAAGGGTACTGGCCATGAAGCCATTGAGAACGGTTCGGATTATTTATTGGTGAAGCGATACGGCCACGCTTTCAGCCGATCAGGGCCAGCCACTCGTCCTCGGTCAGCACGGTGACGCCGTGCGTGAGCGCATCGGCCATCTTGGAGCCGGCGCCGGGGCCGGCGACGAGGTAGTCGGTCTTCTTCGACACCGAGCCGGAGACCCTGGCGCCGAGAGCCTCGGCGCGGGCCTTGGCCTCGTCGCGGGTGAAGCGTTCGAGGGCGCCGGTGAAGACAACGGTCCTGCCCGCGACCGGCGTGTCCGTCTTCGGGCGCTCGGCGTCCTCGATCCGCTCCATCTCGGCGACCAGCGCATCGACCATGGCGCGGTTGTGGGTCTCGCGGAAGAACAGGGCGAGCGCGCGCGCCGCCACCGGACCAACGCCGGAAACGCCGGCGATCTGACCGAGGCCTTCGGAGGGACCCTCGTCGCGGGCGACCGAGGCCAGACGGACCAGACCGGCCCAGTCGTCGGCCAGGGTCGCCAGACCGCGCCGGGCGGGGGCGGCGAGGCCGGGGAAGGCGAGGGCGATCTTCTGTTCGATCGGCGCCTCTGGCCAGGGGTCGGCGGCGGGCGGCGAGGCTTCGGCCAGGGTCGCGACCACGCGCGGCGAGACAGCGTGCGCTTCGTTCAGCCGGACCCAGTCCTCGCTGGGGATGCCTTGGGACGCGGCGACGCAGGCGGCCTCGAAGGCGGGCCAGGTCTCAAAGGCGCGGGCGAGGACGATGGAGGTCTGTTCGCCGATGTCACGCACGCCGAGGCCATAGATGAAGCGGTCGAGTGCTATGGTCCGGCGGGCGTCGATGCCGGCGACGAGGTTGCGCACGCTGGTTTCGCCATAGCCGTCCTCGGCGCGCAGGGCGTCGAGCTTCTCCGGGTCGCGGGCGAGGCGGAAGATGTCGGCGGGCTGGCTGATCCAGCCGCGCTCATGGAAGGCGATAATCTGTTTCTCGCCGAGGCCCTCGATGTCGAAGGCGCGACGGCTGCAGAAATGTTTGAGATGTTCGATGCGCTGGAACGGGCAGGCCAGTTCGCCGGTGCAGCGGCGGACAACGCTCTCGACGCCCGAGGCGTTGGTCTCCTTCACCAGCGCCGTCTTCAGCGGGCAGATGCAGAGGTGTGGGAAGACCCATGGTTGGCCGCGGCCGGGGCGCTCGGGGTCCACGACGCCGAGGATCTGGGGAATGACATCGCCCGCGCGCTGCAGGGTGACGGTGTCGCCGAGGCGGACGTCGAGGCGGGCGATCTCGTCGGCGTTGTGCAGGGTGGCGTTGCGCACGACCACGCCGCCGACGGTCACCGGATGCAGGCGGGCGACCGGCGTATGCGATCCCGTCCTACCCACCTGGATGTCGATGTCCTCCAGCACGGTCGTTGCCTGCTGGGCCGGGAATTTGTGGGCGATGGCCCAGCGCGGGGTGCGGGCGACGAAGCCGAGGCGGGATTGCCAGTCCAGCCGGTCGACCTTGTAGACCACGCCGTCGATGTCATAGCCGAGGCTCGCGCGGTCGCGCTCAAGCTCGGCGTAGAGGGCCTGGAGGCCGGCGGCGTCCTCGACCCGGCGGGACCGCGCATTGACGTGAAAGCCCCAGCTTTCCAGCGCCTTCAGGGCGTCGGCCTGCGTTTCGCCAACCGACGCGGACGTCTCGCCCCAGGCGTAGGCGAAGAAGCGCAGCGGCCGTTTCGCCGTGATCGCCGGGTCCTTCTGGCGCAGCGAGCCGGCGGCGAAATTACGCGGGTTGGCGTAGGTGCGCGACCCCTCCGCCTCGGCGGCGGCGTTGAAGGCGTCGAAGGCGTCATTGGGGGCATAGACCTCGCCCCGCACCTCGATGACGTCGGGCCAGCCCTTGCCGGACAGGGTCCGCGGGATGTCGTCGAGCGTGCGCAGATTGGCGGTCACGTCCTCGCCGGTCTTGCCATCACCGCGCGTGGCGCCGGTGACCAGCACGCCCTTTTCGTAGCGCAGGCTGGCCGAGAGTCCGTCGATCTTGGGCTCGCCGACGAAGGCGACGGGCTTGTCCCCCGGCAGCTTCAGAAAGCGCCGGATGCGGGCGACGAAATCGGTCACCTCCTCCGGGGAGAAGGCGTTGTCGAGCGACAGCATCGGCACGCCATGGCGCACCGGGGCGAACTGGCTGGAGGCGGCGGCCCCGACCACCTGGGACGGGGAGGCGAGGCTGGTGAGGTCGGGGAACAGATCCTCGATCTCGAGCGCCCGGCGCTTGAGGGCGTCGTAGTCGGCGTCGGAAATCTCGGGGGCGTCCTCGGCATGATAGAGGGCGTCGTGCCGGGCCAGCTCGGCGGTCAGCCGGTCGAGTTCCGCGCGCGCGGCGGACTCGGACAGCTGATCGACGGGTGTGTCGGACATGGAGGGCTCGCCGGAGGGAATCTCGCATTCGTTCTAGCATCGTCCGCCGGGGTTTCGAGACCCGCCGTCCGATTGCCGCCACAGAATCCCGCATGACAGGGAGTTAAACTGACACCGCCCTGGCGCTCCGCTAGCGTCCGGCGGTCCCAAGGAGCCCCCATGCGTCACGCCCGCCTTCTCGCCCTGTCCACCGCCCTTGGCGGGGCTCTGCTGCTCTCCGCCTGCGAGAGCCTGTTCGGACCCGAGGCGACGCCGCCGGTCGCCGCCGCCGCGCCGGCGCCCTCGGCGATGCATGTCCAGTTGCTGGAAGACGTGCGCATCCTTTCCGCCGACGCCATGCAGGGCCGCGACACCGGGGCGCCGGGCGGCGAGATGGCGCGCGACTATATCGTCGGCCGACTGGAGGCGCTGGGCGTCGTCGCCCCGCCCATGGGCCGGTTGCAGCCCTGGGAGATGCAGGGCCGGACCCGCGCCGGCGCCCGGACCTTCAACGGCGTCAACATCATCGGCCTGATCCCCGGCACGCGCCGGACCGACCGCTATATCGTCGTCACGGCCCACTATGACCACGTCGGCGTCAACGCCGAGGGCCAGGTGTTCAACGGCGCCGACGACAACGCCTCGGGCGTCGCCACCATGCTGGCCTTGGCCGCCGACCTGAAGCGTCAGGCCCCGGAGCACAGCGTGCTGATCGTGGCCCTCGACGGCGAGGAGCACGGCCTGCTGGGCGCGCGGCATTTCGTCGAGGCGCCGCCGATGCCCCTCGAATCCATCGCCATGAACCTGAATTTCGACATGACGGCGCGGGCCGAGACCGACGGCAAGCTGTGGGTCACGGGCACCTATCAGCACCCGAGCTTCCGTCCCCTGCTGGAGCCGATTCCGGCCAACGGCGCGGTCGCCCTGGCCTTCGGCAAGGACACGCCGCAGGACACGGGCTCGGACAACTGGGTCGAATCCTCGGACCACGCGGCCTTCCACCGGGCGCAGGTGCCGTTCCTGTATCTGGGGGTGAACTATCACCCTGATTATCACCGCCCCTCGGACGATTTCGAGCGGATCACGCCCTCGGTCTTCGTCAGCGCGACCGAGCTTTCGATCGCCGCCTTCCGGGCGCTGGACAGCGGCCTCAGCCGCTGAGGCTCGACAGGGCGGGCGCGGCGTGATGGGTTGAAGGCCGGAGGGTCCCCATGCGTATCAGAATTCTCGCCGTCGCCGGCATCACCGCGCTGTTCGCCGTCGCAGCCTGCGATCGGCCGGACGCGCCGGCTGAAGCTCCATCTCCCGCCGCCACGGCGTTCAGCCACAGCATGAGTTCGGACCTGTCCGGCTACTATATGCCGGCGAACGAGGTGCGGATCGGGAAATGGTCGTTCGACCATGTCTTCGTCGGTCAGGCGCAGGAGTTCCAGGCCTGGGAAGGCGGAAGCCGGAGCGGGACCTTCGGCCCCGTCATGCTGCAGTTCGACGACCTCACCAGCCCGATGGTCCAGACCGAGATCGGCGAGGCGCGCAGCATCACGGCGCGTGTCCTGCCGACGTCGTATTCCGTGACTGACACCCGCGTCAGCTTCGAGGGCCGGTCGGCCGAACTGGGCGCGGTCCGTTTCGAGGGCGTGCTCGATCCGGGGGCGCTGGCGACGTCGCGGCGCAACCTCGGTGACGAGGGGGTGGTGGTCACGGGCCGGCTGACGGTGGGCGACGCTCCGGCCCAGGCCGTGCAGCTGCGCTGGTGGGGCGGCGACTGACGGCGGCTCAGTCGCCCGAGCGGATATCCAGCTTCAGTCCCATGGCCTCGGCCAGGGCCTTGCCGCGCCGCCTTGTCTGTTCGCCCAGCAGGACGTCGGCGTAGCCGTCGGAGGCCGTCAGGACGAGGGCGCCGTCCTTGACCCCGGCGCGGGCGTTGACCAGCAGTTGAGGCGAGCGGCCCGACAGGTCGCAGGCCAGCCTGATCGCCAGACCCAGTATCCGGGCCCCTTGACGCTGATCCTCGTCCAGAAGACGCCCCACGGTCTTCGGCTCGGGCGTCGAGGCGCCGCCGCCGTAGCGGGCGTTGACCGCCGCGGCCAGATAGGCCCGTTCGGCGTGGCTCTGGCCCGGCACCGGCGCGCGCAGGACCTGGTCGAAGGCCAGTTCGACGCGGTGGTCGGGGTGCAGGCGGGCCCCGAGATCGGCCAGCCGGCAGGCCGCGTCAGCCAGAACGGCGTCGCGGTCCCTGTCGAAGACCACCGGCAGTGCGGCGACCAGGGGCGCGATCCAGGCGTTCAGGGCGCCCGGCAGGGTCGGCGAGATGCCCTGGCGCGCGCCGAGGGCGGACGAGCCGGCCAGCAGCGGATCGGCCGCGGCCACTTCGGGCTCCAGCGCCTCATAGAGCAGGCCTTCGCGCACGCCCCAGGCCGACAGGACGATCTGTTTCAGACCCAGCCGCTGGATCAGGCCTTCCAGCACCAGGGCGGCGTGCGGCAGGGTCTCCGCCCGCTTCTTCGACAGGCCGGGCCATTTCTCGAGCGAGGTTTTCGACGAGCGGGCGATCAGCTGCGCCGTTCCGAGCAATTCCCCGGCGCCGATCTGGTATTGATGCACGATACGCAGGGGATAGTCGCTGACCGCCATATGCACCTGGGCCAGGGTGCGCCAGGCTCCGCCGACGGCGTAGAGCGTATCGGCGGCGAAGGCCTCGGCTGGCTGGAGGCGATCGGAGATCACGCCGCGCAGGCGGTCGGCGTCGAACCCCTTGTCGTCGGCGAGGGCGAAGGGGCCCAACGGCAGGGTGATCCCGCGCTGCACCGCGCCCCCGGTCAACCGCACCAGTTCGAGACTTGAACCGCCGAGGTCGCCGACCACGCCGTCCGCGTGCGGAATCCCGGCCAGGACGCCGAAGGCGGCGTAGCGGGCCTCTTCCTCTCCGGACAGGACCCGGATGCGCAGACCGGTCTCGGCCGCCACCTTGTCGCAGAAGGTCTGGCCGTCCGCGGCCTCGCGCACGGCGGCGGTGGCGGCGACGAAGACCAGCGCGGGCTGGACCCCGTCGATCACGGCCGCGAAGCGTTTGAGCGCGGTCAGGGCCTGGGCCGCGCCCTCGACCGACAGCCGACCGGTTTCGGCCAGGTCGCGCCCGAGACCGGCCAGGACCTTTTCGTTGAAGACCGTCCAGATGGCCCGGCCTTCCAGCCGGTACAGGACCAGACGCACCGAGTTGGAGCCGATGTCGACGGCGGCGACGTCGCGCGGCGCTCCGATCGCTGAAAGCAGCGCTTCAGGCATCAGCGCTTCTTCCGCGACGGCTCGTAGCTGAGGTGGCCGGGCAGGGTCTTCACCTTTCGGCCCCGGCCGGACAGGCTGGGGTTGGTCATGAAGTATTTGTGGGCGGAGAAGGGCCGTTCGGGATCGGCGGGCGTCACCCGGTGATAGGCCCCGTCCGAAGCCAGCACCCAGCTCTGGGCGTCGTCCTTGAGGTTGGCCACCATGATCTGGTCCAGCACCTGGTCATGCACCGTGGCGTTCAGCACCGGCGTCATAAGCTCGACGCGGCGGTCCAGGTTCCGGTTCATCCAGTCGGCGGACGAGATGTAGAGTTTCGCCTTGTCGTGCGGCAGGTCGCGGCCGTTGGCGAAGGCGACGATCCGGCTGTGCTCGAGGAAGCGGCCGACGATGGACTTGACCCGGATGTTCTCCGACAGGCCCGGCACGCCGGGGCGCAGGCAGCAGATGCCGCGGATCACCAGTTCGATGCGCACGCCCCACTGGCTGGCGCGGTACAGGGCGTCGATGATCTGGGGGTCGACCAGCGAGTTCATCTTGGCCCAGATGGCCGCCGGCTTGCCCTTGGCCGCCGCCGCCATCTCCTTGCCGATCAGGTCGATCAGCGTCGCCTTCATGTTCAACGGCGAGACGACCAGCGCCTCCAGCTCGTCGGGCTGGGCGTAGCCGGTGATGTAGTTGAACACCCGCGAGGCGTCGCGGGCCAGCACGGGGTCGCAGCTGAACAGGCTGAGGTCGGTGTAGATGCGCGCCGTCACCGGGTGATAGTTGCCGGTGCCGAAATGGCAGTAGGTCTTCAGCCCCTCGCTCTCGCGGCGCACGACGACGCTGAGCTTGGCGTGGGTCTTGTATTCCACGAAGCCGAAGACGACGTGGACCCCGGCGCGCTCCATGGCCCGGGCCCAGCGCAGATTGGCCTCCTCATCGAACCGCGCCTTGATCTCGACCAGGGCGGTGACGTTCTTGCCGTTCTCGGCCGCCTCGATCAGGGCGGCGACGATCGGGCTGTCCTTGGAGGTCCGGTAAAGGGTCTGTTTGATGGCGATGACGTGGGGGTCGCGCGCCGCCTGACGCAGGAACTGGACCACCACGTCGAAGCTCTCGAACGGGTGGTGGATCAGCATGTCCTTCTCGCGGATCGCCGCGAAGATATCGCCGCCGTTGTCGCGGACCCGTTCGGGATAGCGGGGCTCATAGCCCTTGAATTTCAGGTCCGGATGGCCCGCCGGGATCAGGTCGGCCAGCTGGGCGAGGCCCAGCATGCCGGGGACCATGACGATGTCCTGCGGGGCGGCGTCGAGCTGGTCGATGATGAAGGTGCGCAGGTCGTCGGGCATGGACGACTCGATCTTGATACGCACGACCGAACCCATGCGGCGCTGCTTCAGCGCCTCCTCGAACTCCATGACCAGGTCTTCGGCCTCTTCCTCGATCTCGATGTCGCTGTCGCGGATCAGGCGGAAGACGCCGCGTTCCAGCACGTCGCAGCCAGGGAACAGGTGGTCGATGAACAGGGTCAGCAGGCTCTCAAGCGTCAGGAAACGCTTGCGCCCCGGCGTCGAGCGCCCGTCGGTCGCCAGCGGCCAGAACCGCTTCACCTGCGTCGGCACGGGCACCAGGGCGTAGAGGGTGCGGTTGTCCGAGCGCCGCTTCAGTTTCAGCGCCAGCGAGAAGCCGAGGTTGGGCAGGAAGGGGAAGGGGTGGGCCGGGTCGATCGCCATGGGCGTCAGCACGGCGAACAGCTGGTTCAGGAACTCCGGCTCCAGCCGCTCGCGTTCCGTCTTGGTGATGTGGGCGGCGTCGACAACCTCGATGCCCACTCCTTTCAGCTCCTTGCGCAGTTTGCGCCAGCGGTGCTGCTGTTCGGCCATCAGGCCGCCGGCGGCGACATTGACCTTGTCCAGCTGTTCCGCCGGGGTCAGACCGTCGGCGGACAGCACCCGCACCCGTTCGCGCACCTGGCCCTTGAGGCCGGCGACGCGGGTCATGAAGAACTCATCGAGATTGTTGGCCGAGATCGACAGGAAGCGCAGCCGCTCCAGCAGCGGGTGGGCCGGGTTGGCGGCCTCTTCCAGAACCCGACCGTTGAAGGCCAGCCACGAGATCTCGCGGTTGAAGAAGCGGGTCGGCGAGGCCATCAGCGCTTCGGACAGGTGCAGCTGCGGCGCGCGAGAGGAGGGAACCTCCTCGCCGGTGGTCGTGTCGCTGATCGCCGCATCGCTCATGACGCCGGTTCTGACCCGGCGCGGCGATGGCCGCAACCTTGATCCCGTAAAGGAAAACGCCGCCCGACCCCGCGGTCGGACGGCGTTTCCTCCGTGTCCTGACGGCTTACCAGCTCCAGGCGTCGAAGATGACGTCGATGATGTAGCCGTCGTACTGGTCGATCAGATAGATGTGGTTGTCGACCAGCACCCAGCGCGTGCCCTCGGGCGGATAGCCGAGGCCATAGGTGCGCCAGTCGTTCAGCTGATAGCGCCAGAAGATCGACGGCAGGTACTGGCCGACATGATACCGCTGGCCCCAGTAGTTGCGCGGCACACTGTAGTAGCCGTAGCCGGGCGCGAAATAGAAGCCGATGCGGAGGCCGGAGTACCCCCTGAAGCGCCGGTCGTTGCGCCACCAGTCGCCGCGGTGGCTACGGTTCCAGTTACGCCGCCACTGGTCGCTGTTGAAGCGCTGGCGGAACTCCCGGTATTCGCGACGGTCCTGACGTCGTTCGGAGCGGTCCTCGCGGCGGTCTTGACGGTTGTCACGGCGATCCCAGCGGTCATCGCGGCGATCGTCACGGCGGTCATCCCGGCGATCGCGCGGGTCCTGGGGACGGTCGGGACGGTCAGGGCGGCCGCCGCCGGCGCCGGGATTGGGCCGGTCGGGACGATCGGGCCGGTCCGGTCTGTCAGGGCGATCGGGACGGTCAGGGCGACCGCCGCCGCCGCCGGCGCCCGGGTTGGGCCGGTCAGGACGATCAGGCCGGTCCGGCCGGCTCGGGCGGTCCGGACGGGTCTCGCGGGCTTCAGCGCCGGTCTGGCGGGCGGCGCCGGGGCGGCCGCCCCGGCGTTCTCCATCCTGGGCCAGGACGGCCAGGGGGGCCATGGCCGGGACGGCGAAGGCCGCGACAGCCACGGCCATCATCAATGAGCGTTTCATTCTCGTCTTCTTCCCCGCACGCCCCTGTCAGGCGGCTTGCCGTCAAGGTCGCGTCTTCATCATGAACCGTGACTGAACAGATTGTCGGGAACGCCGGAATTGAAAACGCCCCGCGAGCCGAAGCCCGCGGGGCGCGTTTCAGTCCGTGCAGCCGGGTCTAGTAGGCGCCCGACAGAACGCTGGCGATCAGGCCGGTGGCGATGGCGATCATCACGATGTCGTTGCCGGCGTGAACATAGCGATAGCCGCGCGGGGCCGGACGCAGGCCGTACGCATAGGGGTCACGCACATAGTAGCTGCGATAGGCCGGGGGCAGGTAGTGCCCGCGCTGCCAGCGGTAGCCGTGGTAGCGGGGCTCGACGCGGTAGTAGCCGTAGCTGGGGGCGTACCAGTAGCCATTGCGGGCGCCGCGATAGTCGCGGAAGTCGTCCCGTCCTCGCCACCAGTCGCGATTGTTGCGATCCCAGCGCTGGTTGTTGCGGAAATCCCGGCGGTCGTCGCGGCGATCCTGACGGAACTCTCGACGATCCTCACGGCGGTCCTGACGATAGTCCCGGCGGTCGTCCCGTCGATCCTGGCGGAACTCACGACGGTCATCGCGGCGATCGCCGCGGCTTTGGGCCTCGGCGGCCATGGGTGCGGCGATGGCCATCACCAGTCCGAGCACCGCGGCCTTGGTCATGCGGTTCATGATCACTCTCCTACTGAGGGTCGGTGACGGAAAAACGCATCCGGCCCGTTAATCATGCGCCAAGGTCTCTCCCCCCGGATGAACTCCCCCTGAACGCGAATGTCAGGAAGGAGTGGCTAGTGGCTGGTGGCCAGACTCACGTTGCGCGAAGGTGCTCGTAGCGCCATCTCCTCTTCGCAGAGGTTTCGATCGCCCAGCACCAGCCACTGGCCACCAGCCACCAGCCACTAGCCACTAGCCACTTCCGCAGGACGCCCGCATGACCGCGCCGATCGAACTCTGGTACTGGCCCACGCCCAACGGCTGGAAAATCTCCATCGCCCTGGAGGAGATGGGCCTGCCCTATGAGATGAAGCCGGTGAACATCGGCGCCGGCGAGCAGTTCGGGGCCGCTTTCCAGGCCATCAGTCCGAACGGGCGGATGCCGGCCATCGTCGATCCGGACGGCCCGGACGGCCAGCCGCTGGCGATCTTCGAGTCCGGGGCCATCCTGCAGTATCTCGGCGTCAAGTCCGGCCAGTTCTACCCGCAGGACCCGCGCGGCAAGGCCGAAGTCGATCAGTGGCTGTTCTGGCAGGTCGGCGGCCTGGGCCCGATGGCGGGCCAGACCCATCATTTCCGCCAGTACGCCCCGGCCATCGTCAAGGACCAGCGCCAGATCGCCTATGGCGTCCGCCGCTATACCGACGAGACCCACCGCCTCTACGGCGTGATGGACCGGCGGCTGGCCGACCGCGACTATCTGGCGGGCGACTATTCGATCGCCGACATGGCCGCCTGGCCCTGGGTCTTGCCGGAGTTGCAGGGACAGGACCTTGCTGAGTTCCCCAACCTCAAGGTCTGGATGAAGCGGGTGGGCGAACGGCCGGCGGTAATCGCGGGCCGGGCGCTCGGCGACGAGATGCGCCGCAGCCTCGCGGCCTCGGGGAAGGCGGCCGAGGCGGCGCGCAAGGTCCTGTTCGGACAGCGGGCGCGGTAACCCTTCGTAAGCCTCCCGGTCACGCCCCGTTAGCAGGTGTGAATCAGGGATTTCCGAACTATTTCAGAGGTCTGAACAATAGCCCAGTATTCGGCCGACCTGTACTGAAAAGGCCCCAAACGGCCCTCGCTGTTAACTTTACCTTCAAACCGCGGGTATTTGATCGCGTCTCAGAGGACGGGGCCAGAACGGCGCCGGTTCGGGAGATACGGTGATGAACGCGCAAGAAACCGCGCCGCAAGTCGATCAGGAGCAGGCCCTGCCCCTGCCGACCGCCGACATGAGCGGCGACGATCTGTTCCGGCTGGGCATGATGTATTCGAGCGGCCAGGGCGGTTGCCCCATGGACCGCGTCTCGGCCCATATGATCTTCAACCTGGCCGCCATGAAGGGCTCCATCGAGGCGCGCGTCTATCGCCGCGAAATGAGCCAGGAAATGGAGCAGGACGAAATCGCCGAAGCCCAGAAGGCGGCCCGCCGCTGGATCGACGCCGGCGTCGTTTCGCTGGCCGCCTGAGGCGGCGCCCTCGACGACTGTCCGACGTCAGGGCGCCTGACGGCTGACCCGAACCGCGACCTCGTTGCGGCGAAGCGGCGGCAGGGTCCACGGCGGGTCATAGAACCAGACGACCGGATCGCCGACACGGGTCCAGGGGCTGCCGGACAGGGCTGCTTCCAGCTCGGCCTGCTTTTCCGCCACGGTTCGCGCCGAACCCAGTCCGGAGAAGCGCAGCACCGCATAGGTTTCAGCCGGGACGACCGCCAGGACGACGGCCGGATCGCGGGGAGCCGGCAGGCTGGCCATCGTATATTCCGCCGGCATGAAGAACTGGATGGTCCATCGATCCTGACCGGTCGCGGTCTGGGCCACCGGCGCGGTCATGGCGATGCTCTGCGACCGGCCGGGCGCCGGATCGTCGGCGGCCTGGGCGACGGGCGCGGTCATGGCGATGCTCGCGCGGCTGATATTACCCCCGAAGATATAGCCGGCCAATCGCTGGAAGCCGCGGTTTCGCGCCGCCTCGCTGGAGCCGGACACCACGGTCTGGGCGGCGATGCGCTCGCCATAGGTCCGGATCTCGACCTCCCCGACGCGCGCCACCTCCGTGAAGGCCGGCTCTTCCGTGCCGGAGCGAACCCCGACCGTGGAGCAGGCGGAGGCCGTCAGGGCCGCGGCCAGGGCTATGATCGGGGTCTTCATGGCGCTCGATCCGTTGCAGCTGTGGAGCTCAGCCGGTGGAAATACCGGTCGACCCCAGCCATGGATGCGCCCTCCGCGGTTCCCCGCCCATGTCCATCTTGTCGCAGCAGGGGCGGTCGGGTCGGGGTCAGCTGTCCGCCGCGCCGATTCCGGCATGGGGCGACAGGGCCGCGAACGCCCCCGGCTGCCGGGTCGCCCGGGCCTGGATGGCGGCCAGAATGTCCGCCGTGTTCCAGATCGAGCCCTGCATCACCGCCGCCCATTCCAGACCCTCGGCGACCGAGTGATCGCGCGCATAGGTGACCGCGGCCTTTGACCCCGAAATCGCCAGCGGCGCCTTGGCGGCGATCGCGTGCGCCATCTCCAGCGCGGCGGCGATCAGGGCGTCGGGGTCGGGCAGGAGGGCATTGACGAAGCCCAGTCGCTCGGCCCGGTCCGCCGTCAGCGACGTGCCCAGATAGGCCAGTTCGCGGACCACGGCCTCGGGCAGGATGCGCGGCAGGCGCTGCAGACTGCCGACATCGGCCATCATGCCGATATTGATCTCCTCGATGCGGAAATACGCGCCGGCCGCGGCCAGCCGGAGGTCGCAGGCCGCGACCATGTCCAGTCCGGCACCCACGCAGGCCCCCTGGACGGCGGCGATCACCGGAAACCGCACGCGCTCGATCCAGGTCAGGGTCTCCTGCAGATCGCGCGCGGCCTGATGAAACGCCTGCCGGTCGGCCGCCGTGTCCGTCTTCAGAATGGCGCCGCCCGAGAAGACCGAGATGTCCATGCCCGCGCAGAAATTGCGACCCTCGCCGGAGATGACCAGCGCGCGGACCTCGCCGGTCGCGTCCAGAGCCTTCAGGGCGGGGCCGAAATCCCGCCAGAAGGACAGGTCCAGCGCGTTGGACGCCTCCGGCCGGGACAGGCGCAGGTGGGCGACGGGGCCGTCGCGGGTGATCTCGAAGGCCGACATGGGTCTTTCGCTCCTGTCCGGAATCTGCGTCTTTGGCGATCCAAGCGTTTTCTATTGAAACCAACCGGGAGCCAAGCCTCATGTCACTTCAGGGCAAGACGCTGTTCATCACGGGCGCCAGTCGTGGCATCGGACTGGCCATCGGCCTGAGGGCCGCGCGGGACGGCGCCAATGTGGTCATCGCGGCCAAGACGGCCGAGCCGCACAAACATCTGCCCGGCACCATCCACACGGCGGCGGCCGAGATCGAGGCGGCCGGCGGGCAGGCCCTGCCGCTGATCACCGACGTTCGCGACGAGGCCTCGGTGCTGGCGGCGGTCGAGGCCGCCGTCGCGCGGTTCGGCGGCATCGACATCTGCGTCAACAACGCCTCGGCCATCCAGCTGACCGGGACGCTGGCCACCGACATGAAGCGCTATGATCTGATGCACCAGGTCAACGCCCGCGGCACCTTCCTGGTCTCGAAGGCCTGTATTCCGCATCTGAAACAGGCCGTGAACCCGCACATCCTGGCCCTGTCGCCGCCGCTGGACCTGTCGCCGAAATGGTTCGGGCCCCACGTGGCCTACACCATGGCCAAATACAGCATGAGCCTGGCCATGCTGGGCATGGCCGAGGAGTTCCGCGCCGACGGCATCGCCTGCAACGCCCTGTGGCCGCGCACCGGCATCGCCACCGCTGCCATCGAATTCGCCCTGACCGGCAAGGCCGGCCTGGCCCACTGTCGCACGCCGGAGATCATGGCTGACGCCGCCCACGCCATCTTCACGAGCGACTCGCGCAGCCTGACCGGACAGTTCCTGATCGACGACAGCTTCCTGTATGAGCGGGGCGAGCGCGATTTCGCCCGCTACAGCATCGATCCATCGAAGCCGCTGATGCCCGACTTCTTCGTGCCTGCAGACAGCGTGCCTCCACCGGGGGTCGTGGTTGGCTAGAACTGCTGGTACTGGCCGCCGATCATATAGCTGAACCCGACCGGCAGGGCGTTGCGGAACAGGGTGACGAAATTCGCCACCTCGCCGAGGGTGGAGCGCGGCACGAAGATGATGTCTCCGCGGCGCAGGGCGATGACCTCGCCGCGACGGGGCCGCAGGTCCACCGCCCGCATCATGCGCACCCCGCCAGGTCCACGCCGGATCAGCGCCACCTCGCCCTGTTTCGCCGTCGGCAGGAAGTCGCCGGCCTGGATCACGGCCTGATAGGCGTCCAGATCGCCGTTCATCTCGATCATGCCGGGCGTGCGCACCTCTCCGCCGACCCAGACGCGGATTGGTCCGGCGGTCTTGAGCGTGATCTCGACCACGGGGCGGCGCAACTGGCTGGAGAAGGCGTCCGAGGCGTCGCGCTCGACCTCCGCGATGGTGCGGTCGGCGGCCATGATCTGGCCGACCAGCGGCAGGGAGATTCGGCCGTCGGGGCCGATCCGCTGGGTGCGGGTCAATTCGGAGGCGGTTGGGGTGGCGATCTCGATCTCGTCGCCGGGATAGAGGACGTACTCCGGCTCCGTCTCGCTCCAGTCGGCGAAACCGATCTCCGGAAAGGACGTCCGGCCCGCGTTCTGAACACGGCCCCCGGCGCCGGACTGCTGGGGCCGGGGCATGCGCGAAGCATGGTCGTCGCCGCCGCCCAGGCCCGGCATGCCCAGCCCTGGACCACCGCCGCAGCCGCTGACCATCGCGCCGGCCCCGACAAGGCCGAGCAGCAACAGGCGGCGGTCGATGAACATGGGGACTCACTCCACGAAAACGGCGATGAGGGCAGGGTCGGCGCTTATGGGTAACCAGTGGTTAACGCGGCTGGCCCAAGGCTGACGCTTCCAGTTCAGTACGATGGAATCAGTCCGCCCCCCATGCGCACGTCGGCCTACACGACAGTCCGCCCGCGCTACGGCTTCTTCGATGTCGTCGGCCTGCTGTTCCGCGAATCCCTGCTGATGATCGTGATCTTCCTGGCCGTGTTCGCCATCGGCACGGCGGCGGTGCTGACGCTGAAGAAATCTTACACCGCCACCGCCAGCGTCTATGCGGGGGCGGGCTCGGAATATGTCTATCAGCCGCGCGTCGGCCCCACCGAACGCAGCCAGCCGCTGGAAGCCGACGCCGTCGCCCAGGCCGAGGCCGCCATCCTGGGCAGTCTCGAGGTCAAGCGCCGCGCCGTCCGCGCCGTCGGCGCCGATACGGTGCTCGGCCCGCGCGCCCGCGGCACGCCCGCTGAAAAGGAAGCCGCGGCGCTGAAGGCGCTGGACGCCGGTCTCGGCGTCGGGGTGACCCCCGGCAGCGCCATCATCTCGGCGTCTTACGAATCCGACGATCCGGTGCGGGCGGCCCAGGTGCTGAACGCCGTGGTCGACCAGTATCTGGTGCAGCGTCGGCTGGTGTTCGGCGGCGGAGCCACCCCGGCCTATGCGGCCCAGCGCGAGGCGTTCGAGACCGACCTCAGCACCGCCGACGAGGCCTATAACGCCTTCCTGGCCTCCAACGACATCGGCGACTTCGCCACCTTCAAGGCGAGCCTGGCGGCCAGCTATCAGACCACACAGGCCGAGGCCCTGTCGCTGCGGGCCCAACTGAACCAGGCCAGCCAGCGGCTGGCGACGCTGGAGGCCCAGCTGGCGCAACAGCCCGCCGAGGTGGTGCTGCAGCAGGACCTGAACATCTCGGCCCAGGACCAGATCCTTCAGCTCCGCACCCAGCGCGAGGGACTGCTGTCCCGCTACACGCCCGAGGCCCAGCCCGTGCGGGACATCGACCAGCAGATCGCCGACCTTCAGGCCTATGTCGCCACCGGCACAACGGTCGGCCCCAAGGAGGTCCGCACCGGCCCCAGCACTATCTTCACCGAGATCGAGACCGCCCGGATCACCGCCGCCGCCGACCGCGACGGCCTCGCGGCCCGGCTGGCCGTGGCCGAGGGCCAGCTGAGCCAGCTGCGCGCGCGTCTCGCTGAAATGACCCGGCTGGAATCGACCAACGCCAATCTGGCCGGCAACCGCGAGGTCCTGACGACGCTGGTCCGCGACTTCCAGCAGCGCGAGAGCGCGGCCCGGGCCGACAGCGCCCTGGTCGCCGCCGGGGCCGACAACGTCAACGTCATCGAACGCGCCGAGGCCCCCACCCGGGGCTCGAGTCTGAAGGCGCCCTTGCTGGCCGTGGTCTTCCTGTTCGCCGCCTTCACCGCCCTGTGCGTCGGCCTGCTGCGCGTGTTCACGCGGCGCGGCTATACGACGCCGGCCTCGACCGGGCGCACCCTGGACATGCCGGTTCTGGCCGTCGCCCCGATGAAGGCCCGATGACCCCGCCCGTGTTAGCGTAGGAGCCTGTAACCGGGCGCGTAGCGATTCGATGGTCGATCTGACATCCGAAATGGCGGCTCTCTGGGCCGCGCTGGGACCGGCGCCGGGTCATCGCGGTCGCGTGGTCCAGATCGCCGCCGCCTCCTCGGGCGAGGGCGTGTCCACGGTCGCGCGGGAATACGCCCGGCTGGCCGCCGTGCGCGCGCGCCGGCCCGTCTGGCTGATCGACGCCGACCTCGCCCAGCAAGGCCAGATGGAAGCCGTCGCCGCCGAGCCGGATCGGTTCGGCACCCTGGGCAAGGCGGCCATCGCCACGCCCGACGGCTCCATCTTCTTCGCCATCACGCCGCGCATCATGGACCGGGCGGGCAAGCCCGTGCACCCGGCCCGGCTGATGACGGCGCGGCCCTGCCTCGGCGGCCGCCTGTGGGTCACCCGGTTCGCGGCCGAGCATCTGCGCTCGGGCCAGCGCGCCGAGGCGGTCAGCGACGCCCGCTACTGGGACGCCCTGCGCAAACACGCCGACACGGTGGTGATCGACGCTCCCGCCGCCGATCGCAACGACATGGCCATCACCCTGGCCCCCTATGTCGACGCCACCGTCCTGGTCGTGGCGGCCGAGAGCGGGGCGGCCAATGAACCGCTGATGCTGCGCGATGAGATCGAGGCGGTGGGCGGCAGGATCGCGGGAGTCGTGGTCAACCGCTCGACCTACAATCCGCCGGCCTTCCTGAAACGACTGACCGGCTGACCGCAGAGCGGGCGCACGAGAACCCGAACAACCTTGACGCGTTGAACGAAAAGTGTCCTGATTGCGACGGAACGCCCCAGCTCCAGGCCGCCGCCCGCGGCTTCCGTTCAACGGAGACTGATCATGCGTCGCTCGCTCATCGCTTCCGGCCTCGCCGCCGGCCTTCTGGCCCTCGGGGCCTGCGCCACCCTCGGGGAGCCCGTCACCCTGACCGTGGCGGAAATGGTGCAACGCTGCGAAGGGCGCGGCGGGATGCTGCAGCCGACCGGCGCCGAGACGGGCCGGCCCCAGAGCGACTATGTCTGCCGCGAGGCCATGGCCAGAACCCCGGTCCCCGGACGCGCCCAGGCCGCGGCCGACCTGGGCCGGGCGACCGGTGACGCGCTCCGGCGCGGGGGTCCATACGGCCGGGTCAACTAGAGGCTGGTTCAGGACGCGGCCGTGGCCCGGTCCAACCGGGCCACTTCACGCGCGCCATAGAAATGGGGCTCGAACCCCTTCATCCAGAACAGTTTTCCGACCCCGCGCGCGGTGCGGTCGTACATCTCCGCCCGCGTTGGACTGGCGATGACGGTCAGGACCGCCGAGGCCGCGCCCCAGACCGCCGTCTGCGCCGCGCCGATCAACATCCAGCGCGCCACGCCGGGCCAGTTTCTGGCCGCGGCCGCCGTCTGGCTGGGTCCCTGGCCATAGGCGAAGGCGCGGGCGAGGGCGTAGTTCAGGGTGGCGCGATGGGCGGGCGCGAACTCTTCCACCCAAGCGTCGGCGGCCCAGCCGAACCGGCCGCCGCGGCACGCCAGCGCCGCGAACAGGGCGTCGTCCTCGCCGCCGGCCTGATCCGCGCCCGGATCGAACGGCGCCGGCCCGGGCAGGGCCGAGCTGCGCACCATCAGGGAATTGCCGCAGCCGAAGGGGTGGTCGATCAGCCGCGTCTGGTCCGGCCCTTCGCGGCCGAAGAACCGCTCCAGCCAAGGCTTCAGCCATGGTTCGGCGTCGGGCGCCCGGCCGGTGATCGGGCCGAACACCGCATCGGCGCCCGTCTCCGCCTGGCCCTTCAGCAGGGCCGCCAGCCAGCGCGGCGAGGCGGCCTCATCATCGTCCAGAAAGGCGATCAGCGGGGCGTCCGTCGCCGCCAGTCCGGCGTTGCGCGCGGTGGCGACGCCGGGCCGGGGCGCGTGCACATAGGTCAGGGGCCAGGGCGACTGCAGGAGCAGGGCCCCGACGGTCGCCGCCGCGGATCCGACCGGATCATTGTCGACCACGACGATGGCGGACACCCGGTCGGCGACGCCGGTCTGGGCGAACAGCGAGCGCAGGGCCCGCTCAAGGCTCTCCGGCCGCCGCAGGGTCGGGACAATGATCGCGACATCGGCCATCAGACGGCGTCCGCGTACAGGGCGGCGCGGTAGAGGCGCAGCGAGAAGGCCCGCGCGCCCACCGGCAGCCAGTCCGTCTCCGCCCCGCGTCGCATCAGCCGCCGCAGCGAGGGCAAGGCGGGCAACCGCTTCAGCAAGCGCGCCGCCCTGTAGCTGGGATAGGCCGCGACGATGGCGGGGTGGCGCTGGACCATGCGGGCGAAATTCGGGGCCGACTGTTCGTATTTGCCAGCCAGGGCCGCGACCGTATCCAGCCCCATATGGGTGGCGGCGTTGTCCAGATGGACGACACGGAACCGGCGCGACACCCGCATGGCCCACTCCACATCCTCCCAGCCCCAGCCGGTGAAGCCGGGGTCGAAGGCCTCGGCCTCGAACACGTCGCGGCGCACCAGCAGGTTAGAGGTGTAGACGTATTTCTCGGGCTGTTTCGCCCGCTCCATATAGGGCACGCATTCCGATTTCGCGGCCATGGCGCGGTGGACGGCGAAGCGGGCGTCGGTCGGGGCCTGCAGCAGGGAGAAGCCGCCGAAGGCCACGGCCGGATCCTCGCGCGCGGCGAGGTCGGCCCAGTCACGCAGGAAGCGCCGGTGATCCGGGCGCATGTCGCTGTCGAGGAACAGCAGGCTGCCGCCGCGCGCCGTGGAGGCCAGCCGGTTGCGCCCGATCGACCGTCCCTCATTGGCGGGCAGGGTGATCAGCCGCACGGGCAGGGCCATGGCCCTGATCTGCGCCGCGAGCCGGGCGGTCAGGGCCGCGTCACGGGTGCCGTCGTCCAGCACCACGATCTCGACCGCGCCGTCCACCGAGGCGGCCTCCTCGTCCAGCAGGTTCAGCAGTTCCGCGGGATCGTCACGCAGGAAGGGGATCAGCACTGAAACCGCGGGCTTCGCGGTCTTCCACGCCGGACTGTCGGTCATCTTCGCCCGCGCGCTCATGCCGTCGCACTCCAGAGTCCACGCCGGATCAGCAGTCCGAGGGCGACGTCGCGCACCCCCGCCGCGTTCAGCGTCAGGGCGGCGGCGGCATAGACCAGCCCGCCGACCCCGGCGTCGAGCGCCAACTCCCCGAACCCGCCGACCGATGGCAGCCGGGACACCGCCAGGGCCATCAGCCCCGTCGCCACGCCGCAGCGCGCGAGACTCTCCCACGGGATCGGCAGGGCCACGACGCGACGGCCGATCAGCCATGTCGCGACCATGCCGACGCCGAAACTGGCCGCCGTGGCCCAGGCGGCGCCCATCAGACCGAAGCGCGGCACCAGGATCAGGTTCAGGACCACGTTGAGCCCCGCCGGAATGGTCATGGCGACCAGCAGTTGCTTCGTCTTCTTGCCGAGGGTGAAGGCCTGGCCGAAATAATAGGCGGTGAGGCCGAACAGCAGGGCCGACAGGGCGATCCAGGGCGTCACGCTGGCCGCCGCCGTGCGCAGCTCCTCGCCGATCAGCACCTCGGACAGGGGCCGCGCCACCAGCGCCACCCCCGCCGCCGCCGGCAGGCCGAGCAACAGGAAGGTCGACAACTGCTCGCGGGCCGCGACCTTGAGACGATCCAGCCCGCCCCGTTCCAGCGCCATGACCAGGGCCGGCTGCCCCGCCGTGCCCAGCCACAGAAACAGGACGTCCAGCGTCCGGTTGGCGATCGAATAGCTGGCGTGATAGGCGCCCACCGCCGCCTCATCCATATAGACCGCCAGCAGGAAGCGGTCGGTCGAGGCCAGCACCACCGTCAGGGCCAGGGAGGCCGCGATCGGATAGCCATAGACGGCGTAGGACCGCAGTCTTCCGCGCTCGGCCACCCCTCCGTTCGCCTGCCGCAACTCTCCGGGCAGAATGAAGGGCAGGGCCGCCAGCGGGGCCAGCGCCAGCCCCAGCAGGGGCGCCGCGCCGCCCGCGCCGCCGATGGCGAAGGCGACGCCGATGGCCAGTCCGCCGACCCCCACCGACATGTCCAGATTGGCGGCTTTCGACACCTCCCCGGCGGCGCGATAGCGCTCCTGGGCCAGTTTGACGAAACAGCGCACCGGGCAGCCGGCCAGACCGGCCGCGAGGGCGAATTTCAGCAGCGGGTCGGCCGGCCACAGCCACAGCACGAGCGCGACGACCGGAATGAAGCCGACGCTCAGCCATGTCGCGGCGCGATACAGGCTGGCGAAATGGCCGGCCAGGTCGCCGCCCGGCTTGCCGGAGGCCCAGAAGCGCGCCATGGCCGCCTCCAGCCAGGTGAAGACCGCCACATGGGCCAGGGTCAGGACCGAGAAGGCGATCGCGTAGCGGCCGAAATCGGCGGGGCTGAGCAGGCGGGTGAACAGCACGATGGCGAGAAAGCCGACCACCCCCTGCACGATATTGGCCGGCAGATAGCCCCAGACGCCGCGCCAGAACATCAGCGCCCCCCGGTCAACGGACAGCCGCGCGGTCGCCCAGCAGCACCGGCACGGTGATGGCCATGATCCACAGATCCATCCACAGGGACTGGCGTTCGACATAGTCGATGTCCAGCCGCACCCGGCGGCGCACGTCCTGGGCGGTGTGCAGCGGCCCGCGCGAGCCGTTGACGGCGGCCCAGCCGGTCATGCCGGGCTTGATCCGGTGGCGGTGGGCGTAGTCGGCGACCAGACGGGCGCTCTCGATATGGCCTGTCTTCATGCCGATGGCGTGTGGACGCGGCCCGACCAGCGACATCTCGCCGGCGATGACGTTCAGCAACTGCGGCAGTTCGTCGAGGCTGGTCTTGCGGATGAAGCGGCCGACGCGTGTGACCCTGTCGTCGTCATGGGTCACCTGACGGCTGGCCGTGGCGTCGGCGGACTCCTGCCTCATCGAGCGGAATTTCCACACCACGATCTCCTCGTGGTTGAAGCCGTGGCGGCGCTGGCGGAAGAAGATCGGCCCCGGACTGTCCAGCCGGATCGCCAAGGCCACGATCGCCATGGGGACGGCCAGCAGGACGAGGGCGATCAGGCCCAGGACCATGTCCTGCAGCCGCTTGTTGAAGGCCCGGCGGTCGTCATCGACCGGTCCCTGCACATCGGCCAGCGGCGCGGCGGCGAGACGGTCCAGCGCCGATTGCGTCTCGGCCGCGCCATCGGGTTCGACCAGCAGGGTCACCTCATGCGGCAGGGTCCGCAGCGTGGCGTTGAGCTCGCGCACCCGCGCCTCGGCCCGGGGATCGATGGCCAGGACGATGCGGTCGACGTAGGGCGTCATCTTGTGGGTCAGCAGATCGGCCGCCGTCCCCAGCACCGGCACGCCCTCGATGGCCTTCGGACTGCGCGCCAGCCGGTCATCGAAAATGCCCAGCACATTGAGGTCGCGCCGCTTCAGCGCCTCGCGGATCAGGCTTTCGGCGTGCCGGGTGGCGCCGACCAGCACGATATTGGGCGTCAGGGCGCCGGAGCCGCGCCAGCGCCCGACCAGATCGCTCCAGCCGATATGCAGGGCGTTGAGGGTGATCAGCACCAGCCCGGCCCAGAGCAGATAGGCGGAAACCTGGGCCTCGGCTCCGCGCAGGAGCCAGCCGGCGGCCAGGGCGGCGACGGCGCCCGTCAGCACCACGCCCGCGACGGAGGCCAGGTGCCGGACCGTCTTCTGGCCCCGCGCGAACCGGTAGCGTCCCAGCGACCGCATAAGCCCCAGCACCACGACCGCGCCGAAAACGAAGGGCAGGACTCGCGACACCTCGGTATGGATCAGGGCGCCCGGCGCCGCGGCCCAGGCGCAGAGCAGGCTGACCCCGATCACGGCAAGGGTGTCGAAGGCGCGGAAATAGTGGGCCGCCAGCCGCGAGGCGTGCCTCTGACGCGCGTTCAGCCAGACCTCCGGCCGGAACGGACCGCGGCGGGCCGCGTCCCCGGCGGCGGCGTCCGGCGGCGCGGCGGCGGCCACGGCGGCCAGGGCCTGAAGGCCGGACGCGTCCATGACCCCGGTCCCGGACCGGGCGGAGTCGAACGATGGGCGGCGGACGGCTTCGGTCATGGGGCTCGCGGCGGGGGAGTTCCCGCCCACCATGCATGCCCGCCCTCACTGTCCCGTTAACGCTGGCTCCGTTCGTCCGGCGCCGCGTCTTGACCGTTGCGCCCGCCCGCATGCTCGGCTAATCACGCCGCCTGCCGGAGACGTGGCCGAGTGGCTTAAGGCAACGGTTTGCTAAATCGTCGTACCCTGTAAGGGGTACCCAGGGTTCGAATCCCTGCGTCTCCGCCAGATACTCCCCAAAATGCTCGAGCGAACGAGGGCGAGCCGTTCTGCGAGCAGCCTGATGCGGCTGTGTTCTCGTAGAGGGTCCGCAGGCCGTGAATCCACCTCTCCGCACCTCTGCCGTCGTCGAACGACGAAGAGCGGCAATACGAATTTGTGTCGGTTTGTTGTGAAGACCGCGAAGGTTCGGCGCACCATTTCAAGACAATCCCGCCGTATCGGGACAGTGTTTCACCGAGCGGCGAAAACAACTTCACACAACGGCGTTCGAACCGTCACGGTTCGGCGTCAGCCCTGTCACATCGGACTTCTATCGAGGCCACAGGGCAGGTGGGGCGCAAGCATCGTCGCGACCGGGGCTGAAAACCCGGGCGCCATCTGCCGTGAACTCCTTCTGGACAGACACGGTGAAAACGATGACCGGCTTTCGACTGAAAACCCTGCTCGCGATCTCCGCCAGCGCCCTGACCCTGGCCGCCTGCGGCTCGGCCGAAGTCGCGTCGCCCGGCGAGGGCGATTTCGGCGGCGGCACGGGTGGCGGCGGCGGCGGCGGACCGACCCCGCCGCCTCCGGGCACGCCGGCCGCGGACTGCCCCGCGGGCTTCGCCAACGTCGGCCTGATCG
>CALRJO020000035.1:25000-29695 GCA_943367565.1 Brevundimonas vancanneytii | reverse complement strand
GGCGCGACCTCGGCGACCGCATCGACATCCGCGACAGGGGCGGCGGGAGCAACGGCGTCAACAGCCCCGACCGAAGCGCGCCCCGCCACTGGCGCGACCGGCGCCTGCGACAGGGTAAGGGCGCGGGGTGTCAGTTCCAGCGCGGCGATCGGCGTGGCGACGCCGATCAGGGCGCCGACGGTCAGGGCCATGGCGAGCGGCCGGCGGCGAAGCGGAGCGGAGGTCTTCATGATGCAGGCGATCCTTCGGGTGAGGGTTTCAGCAGGTCCGGCCATGCCGAGAGCGGCGGGCGGGTTGAAGTCGGCGGCGAGGCCGACAAGGGTGCGGGCGTATGTCCTGCGATCGACCTCGCCGAGAGCGACCGCATCCGCGGCCTCCTCGCTGCGGGCCGACAGGGCGGCGTGGAGCTTCCAGACCAGCGGGTTGAACCAGAACAGGCCCAGGGCGACCCGCGACAGGATCAGAAAGATCCAGTCGCCGCGCTGAAGATGGGCCAGTTCATGGGCCAGGACGGCGCGGGCCGTCTCGGGCCGGGCCAGCTGATCTTCGCCGATCAGCACCACGCCGGGCGGCGTTCCCCAGCTCAGGGGCGCGCCGACGGCAGACGACGCCACCAGTCGCGGACGGCGGGCTGGCGCAAGCCGGGCCAGCGGAGCCGTCCAGGCCGGCGCGGTCACCGTGCGGCCTTGTCGGGTCCAGCGTCGCAGGGTCCAGACCCCCACGGCGAACCTGCCGAGCACCAGCGAGGCTCCGATGGTCCAGGCCCAGAGGGCCAGATCTCCGGCGGACGGCCACAGGATCGAGCCGGACAGGGCCACGCCTTGAACCGGCTCCACGGCCCCCTCCCAGGCGACGGGTGAGACCACAAAAGCCTCGGCGGCCTCGACGGCCGGCAGCAGGGCCAGCGGCAAGCGCGGCGCGACCGCCATGACCAGCGGCATGGCGATCAGCAGACTGACGGTTGCTCGCAGCACGTCGACCCGCTCGGCGGCGGGGCGCTTGTGCAGAAAGGCAGCCAGCGTCAGGCCCGCGCCGGCGATCAGACCGGACTTGAGCAACAGTTCAAGGATCAGGGCCGTGCTCACGAACCGCGCTCCCTGGCCCGCTCGATCGCCCGCTCCAACGCCTCGATCTCCTCGGGCTTCAGCTTCTGGGTCAGGCCCAGCAGGGCTGTGGCGGCAGAGACGGCGGAACCGGCGAAGAAGGTGTCGACCGTCCGCCTCAGGGCGCCGGCCGCCAGCGCCTGCGGCCGTTGCATGGGTCGGTAGACGAAGCCGTCTTCGGCCGAGCGACGCCCGACCAACTGCTTGGCCTCCAGCCGCGCAAGCAGGGTCCGAACCGCGGAATCGCTGAGATCGCCACTCATCGCCGCGCGCACGGCGCCCGTGGTCGCCTCCTCCAGGCGACACAGGACCTCAAAGGCCTCTCTCTCTCGTCGCGGCAAGGATTCGATCACGGCGGCTCCCGGGGTTGGCGCTACATTTGTGGCGCTACACTTGTAGCGAAGTGAGGCGGGATTGAGGCGCGGGTGGTGAACTCGCGGTAAGGAAGGGGAGCCAAACAGCAAAAAGCCCCGCCGGCGATGCCGGGCGGGGCTTTCAGATCTTGGGTGCGGGAGCAGGATTTGAACCTGCGACCTTCAGGTTATGAGCCTGACGAGCTACCGGGCTGCTCCATCCCGCGGCAAACGGTAGTGTAAGGGAAGAGCAGTTCGAGAGATGGGCCCGGATTCCGAAAGAATGGGGCCCATAATACAATCCTCTATCCGTCTGGTAGACCCGGCGGCGACCTACTCTCCCGCGCCTTGAGACGAAGTACCATCGGCTCTGGAGGCCTTAACGACCGAGTTCGGAATGGGATCGGGTGGGGAACCTCCGACATAGCCACCAGGTCAACCAGGCGGATAGACGATTGTGAGAAGACATTGTCAGCTCGGCAGTTAGCCGAGAAAATCGAATGAGTTTTGCTGAGAAACGATCAAGCCGATCGGATTATTAGTACCAGTAAGCTTCATGGGTCGCCCCACTTCCACACCTGGCCTATCAACGTGGTAGTCTTCCACGATCCTCAGCGAAGCCTTGTTTTGAGGTTAGTTTCCCGCTTAGATGCTTTCAGCGGTTATCTATTCCATACATAGCTACCCTGCTGCACAACTGGCGTCATGACAGGTCCACCAGAGGTATGTCCATCCCGGTCCTCTCGTACTAGGGACAGATCCTCTCAAGCTTCGAACACCCACGGCAGATAGGGACCAAACTGTCTCACGACGTTCTGAACCCAGCTCACGTACCACTTTAAATGGCGAACAGCCATACCCTTGGGACCTGCTCCAGCCCCAGGATGTGATGAGCCGACATCGAGGTGCCAAACTTTGCCGTCGATATGGACTCTTGGGCAAAATCAGCCTGTTATCCCTAGAGTACCTTTTATCCGTTGAGCGATGGCCCTTCCACGCGGGACCACCGGATCACTATGGCCGACTTTCGTCTCTGCTCGACTTGTCAGTCTCGCAGTCAGGCGAGCTTATGCCATTGCACTCGACGACCGATTTCCGACCGGTCTGAGCTCACCATCGCGCGCCTCCGTTACACTTTAGGAGGCGACCGCCCCAGTCAAACTACCCACCACGCCATGTCCCGGGACCGGATAACGGCCCTCGGTTAGACGTCAACGACAGTAAGGGTGGTATTTCAAGGATGACTCCACCAGAGCTGGCGCCCCGGTTTCATAGTCTCCCACCTATCCTACACATACGGTCGCTAACGCCAAGGCGAAGCTATAGTAAAGGTTCATAGGGTCTTTCCGTCTGACCGCGGGAACCCCGCATCTTCACGGGGAATTCAATTTCACTGAGCCTGTGCTGGAGACAGTGGGGAAGTCGTTACGCCATTCGTGCAGGTCGGAACTTACCCGACAAGGAATTTCGCTACCTTAGGACCGTTATAGTTACGGCCGCCGTTTACCTGGGCTTCAGTTCGTCGCTTTCACAACTCCCTTTAACCTTCAGGCACCGGGCAGGCGTCAGACCCTATACGTCGCATTGCTGCTTCGCAGAGCCCTGTGTTTTTGCTAAACAGTCGCTACCCCCTGGCTTGTGCCACTCAGTCCAGCTTGCGCTGGGTGAGTCACGCTTATTCCGAAGTTACGCGTGCAATTTGCCGAGTTCCTTCAGCACAGTTCTCTCAAGCGCCTTGGTATGCTCTACCTGACCACCTGTGTCGGTTTCGGGTACGGTCTCTGCCAGAGTTATTTCCAGGGACAACTTCCCTACCAGGAGCAATCCAATAAGCCCTGATAAGTTACGCCATCCGTCACTTCTGGCTGGTGCAGGAATATTTACCTGCTTCCCATCGACTACGCTTTTCAGCCTCGCCTTAGGGGCCGACTAACCCTGCGCAGATTAGCTTTACGCAGGAACCCTTGGTCTTTCGGCGACAGTGTTTCTCACACTGTTTATCGTTACTCATGTCAGCATTCTCACTTCCGATACCTCCAGCCAGGCTCACGCCTGACCTTCAACGGCTTACGGAACGCTCCGCTACCGCTTGCAGTAAACTGCAAACCCATATCTTCGGCGCATGGCTTGAGCCCCGTTACATTTTCCGCGCAGGATCGCTTGATCAGTGAGCTGTTACGCTTTCTTTAAAGGATGGCTGCTTCTAAGCCAACCTCCTGATTGTCAAAGCAATCCCACATCGTTTCCCACTTAGCCATGACTTGGGGGCCTTAGATGATGGTTAGGGTTGTTTCCCTTTTCACGACGGACGTTAGCACCCGCCGTGTGTCTGCCCGATAGTTCTCCTGGGTATTCGGAGTTTGGTTAGTATTGGTACCGCTCGCGCAGCCCGCAACCATCCAGTGCTCTACCCCCCAGGGAATTCGTCGGACGCTCTACCTAAATAGATTTCGCGGAGAACCAGCTATGTCTAGGTTTGATTGGCCTTTCACCCCTATCCACAAGTCATCCCAGAATTTTTCAACATTCACGGGTTCGGACCTCCAGTTGGTGTTACCCAACCTTCATCCTGCTCATGGATAGATCACCTAGTTTCGGGTCGTCATACGTCGAACTTAGCGCCCTATTCAGACTCGCTTTCGCTGCGCCTACACCTAACGGCTTAAGCTTGCTCGACACATGAAGTCGCTGACCCATTATACAAAAGGTACGCCGTCACCCCGCATGGGGGCTCCGACTGCTTGTAGGCTTCCGATTTCAGGATCTGTTTCACTCCCCTCGTTGGGGTGCTTTTCACCTTTCCCTCACGGTACTTGTTCACTATCGGTCGTAGAGGAGTACTTAGGCTTGGAGGGTGGTCCCCCCATGTTCAGACAGGATTTCACGTGTCCCGCCCTACTCGAGTCTCTTGCTGTTTGACGGCTACGGGGCTGTCACCCGCTATGGCCGACCTTTCCAGGTCGTTCGCCTTTATTTCACAAGAGCACTGGCCTGGTCCCGGTTCGCTCGCCACTACTACGGGAGTCTCTGTTGATGTCCTTTCCTCCGGGTACTGAGATGTTTCAGTTCCCCGGGTTCGCTTAATGAACCCTATGTATTCAGGTCATTATACCTTTAAGCAATCTACCAACCCGCACCCAGTCCGAAGACTGGGCATGAGTTGGCAGACCACAAAGGTGGGTTTCCCCATTCGGAAATAACCGGATCAAAGGGTGCTAGCGCCTCCCCGGTTCTTATCG